>JABABF010000131.1 GCA_014238345.1 Gammaproteobacteria bacterium | reverse complement strand
CGACATATCAAGACCAACGCGCTCACGCACCTCGGTGATCGGCGGCATTAACATCTCAACTTCATTGCACGCTCCAGCATCTCGACACATCGGTGCCTGAGCGTAGGAGACCACCGCCACTTCTCTCATCACCATGACCCCGCGCCTGCTATGCTCTGAGCCATCACGGTCGACCACCCACTGCACCCGGCGGGGTGCGTAACAATATTTCAGGGTCGATATCCGGCTCGTCCAAGGGTCGGAACCAGGAGATGTTCTCGAAGCTATAAGTCCACTCCTCGCGCGGCTTCCAATGTGGCTCCACACGCATCCCGATGCGTACCTCAGCGACTTCAAGCCCGCTGACCAAGTGAATGAAGCTCAGCGCACAGCCGTCGAGTCGAATCTCAGCAACCACAAACGGCGGCTTGATCGCATTGCCGGGGATCGGGATATGTACGATGGTAAAACTGGTCACTGTACCCTTGCCGCTCAATGGCACATCCTCGGTGGTCGGCTGGCCGCGCTTGGGGCAGGAGCCGCGCGGCGGCATATAGACCTCATCGCTACCCTCACAACGTTGCCCGACAAGCCGCCCCTGGGCAATGGCGCGCAAAAAATGGCTCGGTGCCCGACCGGCAGTGCCGGTGTACTGCAGGTAGATCGGTGTCTCAACCATAGTGACCGGCTCATTGACTGCTACGGACGCTGTTTCATCGGCCATCACTTTTCTCCATCAATCGCCATGCTGATATCAGCAAGGCTCAAAGCAATGCAGATCCGCCATGCTACCGATACGCTCAGCGGCCCAACGTGCCTGCACCGCCATGCCACTGTGCATCGCCTTTTCGTTGCCGCCAACATCCACCGCATGCAACATCGGCACTACTTCCGCCGCCCCGGTAGTCGGGCTAGACAAGCGAATCAATGCATATGCAAAGGGGTGATCCAGTGGTTGCGGTGCACGGGGTGAGGGCACCCAGCTCCAGCTGATCACCTCCCCGTGTGCGGCCAAGTCGACAAAATTGCCATCGGCCAATGGTGCTGCCGTGACCGGGTCAAACTCCATTGGCGGCACGAGCACGCGTCCATCAGAGGCGCACACACCAATGATGCGAGCCTCGCGAAGACCAGTGAGGAAACGACCAATCACCGGCCCAGTAGAGCGGGTGTAGGTGTAACCCAGCTCAAAATCCTGCCGCAGTAAAT
>JABABF010000130.1 GCA_014238345.1 Gammaproteobacteria bacterium | reverse complement strand
GTGTCCATGCGCGCCTTGCCTGTTGAGTCGTTCGTCGTCATGAGCCTCTGCCCTGAAGATCGCTCCATCGCTTACCCGCCCATTCCGGGGCCTGCGTCCACGGTCGCGTCAGCGGGTGCTGCCTGGGCGGCCGCGTCCGCTGCTTCCGCCTGCCACAGTATCTTTGCTACTTCGGCGTGTCCGAGCGCGCCCGCCCACATCGACGCCGTATAACCGCTATCGCTCTTAACGTGGATGTCCGCGCCCGCTTTCAGTAAGCGTTCCACTATCTTGCGATCACCATTGTGAGCGGCTTCTATCAACGCAGTCCTGCCGCGCAAGTGCTTCACGCCTTTGGGCCGATTCCCCGTGCTGGACGAAGCGTTGACGTCCGCTCCCGCGTTCAACAACAACCCCGTCATTTCAACTCGTCCCCACACTGCCGCTTTTGTCAACGCCGTGTGGCCGTTCCTGGTTTGGGCGTTGACGTCCGCCTCTACTTTCAGTAACAATTCCACTGCCTTGGTTTCGCCCGCCTCTGTGGCAGCCATCAACGCTGTTACGCCGTCCTTGTCCTGGGTGTTCACGTCCGCGCCCGCCTCCAGCAAGCGGAGCACACCTTCTTCTCCATTTCTTGCCGCCGCCATCAATGCCGTGCCGCCGTGTTTGTCCGCGATGTTGGCGTCTGCTCCCGCAGCCAGCAAGATTTTCACCTTTGGGTTGTTTTCCAACCTGATCGCCAGGCTCAATGCCGTCTCGCCGTTATCGTTTTGGGTGTTGACGTCCGCGCCCTCCTCCCGCAGGTAGCGGGCCACCTCTTCAGCCGCAATGTCGTTACACCGAACAGCCTCCATGAACAGGGGCCGTATGTCTTTGGTCCTCATTCTCCTGTACCGCTTGGCGCTGCCGGGCTGTCTAGCCGCCCATTCCGGCCCCAGGAGTCTGTGGATCTGTCGTCTTTTGTCTCCATGCGTTCTGCCCACCCTCCAAGTGTGCGCAACAGCCCAAGCCCCAGGCCGTTTCAGGGTCTAAGGGGGATTTTACAGGGGGGCCGACATGTTGTCAATAGCCAACACGCCTTTGCGAGCCTCACAGAAAGTATGTTGTTTTCTGGTGCAGTGCAGCATACGTGCGGCCGGATCCTGCGTCCACGGCCACCCCTCCGCCGCGCCACGGCATCGGGCCTTCGGCATGCGGCTCCATTGGGCACGGAGGATTGTAACAGGCCTAACCTGGCCACGTAGCCCAGCAACCTTACGAGGTGATGGCGTTGCTGCGGCACCGACAGATCGCAATGCTGGCGGGACGGCTTGCGTCTAACGGGTTCTTTGTATCAGCCTCTCCCTCTGTATCGACAGCTGTCGAAGTTTTTCTTCAAACTGCTTTAAGTCTTCCTTTAACGTAAAAGGTCTCCGCTGCACGTCTTCTCCCGCCGTTATCTTTGCAAAGTCCTCCATCAGTAGCTTCCACCTTTCATTCTCAGCCCTCTCAAATTCCTCTACCAGCCTTTTTGCTTCCGCTTCATTCTCCGCTACCAGCACTTCCACCTCCGCTGCCAGTTCTTCCTCCCTCGCTACCAGCACTTCCACCTCCGCTGCCAGCTCTTCCTTCTCCGCTGCCAGC
>JABABF010000129.1 GCA_014238345.1 Gammaproteobacteria bacterium | reverse complement strand
TCCAGGCGATTGAGTCCAGTTTGAGCCGAGCCGAGGTGATAGATGTCTCCACCATTGAGAATACGGGGCGGGTAATCTTTGGCACTCGGGTTGATCTGTTGCGGCTATCCGATAAAGTAGAGCTGAGCTACCAATTGGTCGGTGAGGACGAAGCCGCCCCAGATGAACAGCGCATCTCGGTGCGCTCGCCCGTGGCGCGGGCACTGATCGGGCGCAATGTAGGCGACCAGGTGACCGTTGAGACACCGGGCGGCACAGTAGACTACGAGATTCGCGCTGTACACCATCAGTGAACTCGGCAGAGCGTCGCGGCACCAAGCGCTGGGATGACGATCACTACAGTCGTCTCGCCCGTCAGCGTGGTTACCGCTCTAGGTCAGCCTTCAAACTGCTTGATATTCAGCGCCGCACCCGTCTGCTACGCCCCGGAGGAACAGTGCTAGATATCGGTGCCGCACCAGGTGGCTTTTCGCAGGTGGTGGCCGAGTTAATAGGCTCTGCTGGTTTGGTAGTCGCGCTAGATCGCCAGCCCATTGCACCACTCCTCGGGGTGCGGGTACTACAGATTGATATGAACGACCCCAGTGCACTAGATAGGATCAGAGCGGTGTTGGATGCGCGCCAGGTGGATGTGTTGCTGTGCGATGCGGCTCCGGCACTGAGCGGAGTGGCGGCGGTGGACGAAGCGGCCTGCGATGTGCTGGTAGAGTGTGCACTGGCGCTGGCGGCAGCGTTGTGTGCTCCCTCGGCTCAGCTGCTACTCAAATTGTTTCAAGGCCGTGGTGGTGATGCCCAAGTGCAGTCGCTACGCAGCTGTTGCCAGCGCTTGCGGTGCCTGCGCACGAGCAGCTCGCGATCAGCCTCCCGCGAGTTTTATGTGCACGCCACGGGCTTGTCGCTCAAGCGGCTATCCGCGCTCCCCAGAATGGTATAATCTGCAGGTGGTCATCATCTCTAGTGCAGGGAAGCGGAGGGAAGGAGTTTTTAGTTGGCCTCAGCTGGTCAGCGATGGCTGATCTCATATAGACAACCATGAGAAAACAATGAGCAAAAATCTAATTTTCATGCTGGTGTTAACTGGGTTGCTGTTTGTGGCGCTACAAAAGATGCGCCCAGAGCCTACCCAAGTGCCGTTGCTGTACTCGGAGTTCATTGCCGATGTGCAAGATAGGCAGGTTGAACGTGTAATTATTGACGGTCAGGAGATCACTGGCACCCGCAAGGATGGTCGTCGCTTCCAGTCAGTGCGCCCCTCGGCTCCAGATCAAGGGCTGATGGACGATCTACTCTACTACGGGGTCATTGTTGAGGGTCGTCTGCCGGCTAAACAGAGCCTGTGGATACAGTTGCTCATCACCTCATTCCCCATTCTGCTGATCATCGCCGCATTCATGTTCCTGTCGCGGCATCTACAGTCTAGTATCGGTGGGCGCAATGGCCCGCTGTCCTTCGGACGCAATCGGGCGCGGATGCAGGCAACAGAAGATTTGAAAACCACTTTTAAGGATGTCGCCGGAGCCGATGAGGCCAAGGAAGAGGTGCAGGAGCTGGTTGATTTCCTGCGTGACCCAGAGCGCTTTGAGCGTCTCGGGGGGAGAATTCCGAGTGGGGTGTTGATGGTAGGTGCGCCGGGCACTGGCAAGACACTGTTGGCGCGTGCTATCGCCGGTGAGGCTCAGGTGGCGTTCTTCTCAATATCAGGCTCGGATTTTGTCGAGATGTTTGTCGGGGTCGGTGCCTCGCGGGTGCGCGACATGTTCAATCAGGCACGTAAAGTCGCCCCCTGTATTGTTTTCATTGATGAGATTGATGCTGTCGGTCGCCACCGTGGTGCCGGTCTTGGCGGTGGCCACGACGAGCGCGAGCAGACACTGAACCAGCTGCTAGTCGAGATGGATGGCTTCGAGTCGCAGACTGGCATTATCGTTATCGCCGCCACCAATCGCCCCGATGTACTCGATCCGGCATTGTTGCGTCCAGGGCGCTTCGATCGCCAAGTAGTGGTGAGTTTGCCAGATATTCGCGGGCGTAGCGAGATACTTCAAGTGCATATGCGAAAACTGGAGTTGCACGAGGATGTCGACCCTGAGGTGTTGGCCAAAGGGACCCCCGGCTTCTCTGGTGCCGATCTTGCCAATCTATGCAATGAGGCGGCTTTGGGTGCTGCGCGGGTTACCCACGAGCGGGTGTGCATGGAAGATTTTGATGAGGCCAAGGACAAGCTGATGATGGGGCGCGCCCGTCCCTCCATGGTGATGTCTGAACACGAGAAGCGCATCACCGCCTACCATGAGGCTGGTCACGCCATTATTGGTCGTTTGGCTCCCGACCACGACCCAGTCTACAAGGTCAGTATCGTCCCCCATGGTCGCGCCCTGGGTGTGACTATGTTCTTGCCAGAAGAGGAGCGCCACAGCAATTCGCGGCGCTCCATCATGAGCAAAGTGTGCAGTTTGTTCGGTGGGCGGGTGGCGGAGGAGTTAATCCTCGGTGTTGAGGGCATCACGACTGGTGCCTCCAACGACATCCGTCAGGCCACAGAGATTGTGCGTCATATGGTCATGCGCTGGGGTTTGTCAGACAAGATGGGGCCGTTGCTGTACGACAGTGGCAATGAAGAGGTGTTTTTGGGTCGTGTAGCGGCCTCTGGCCAAGTGAACATATCGCAGGATACGGCCAGGCAGATCGATCAAGAAGTACACCGCATCATGATGCATTGCTACAGCGAGGCGAAGCGCTTGTTGGAGGAAAACATGGTGCGCTTGCACGCGATGGCCAGCGCCCTGATTCGCTATGAAAGCTTAGACCACTTACAGATCAGCGATATTATGGACGATCAGCCGCCGCGAGCGCCTAGGGTTGTGCAACCAGCGGCAGCGGCTTGCGCCGCCGATGAGGATGCGCCGGAGACTCCTCCGTCTGGTGAGGCATCCCCTGATGACGACCAGCCACCGCCTGCAGTTGATGGCGACGTGGTCGGCGAGAGTTGAGCGCCGCCTGAACGGTTTTACCAGCTCGCGACCTGCCCATCGCCTGGCGTTAGTAGCGCTCGCTTCTTCATCGCCCATGGTGTCCATCGGTCTTAGCCAGTGACTGATGTGGCGGGGAGTGCTGGCCCGCTGTTGGATTGCGCGGGTCGTTGCCATTACCTTGGCACGGCGCAGGCCATGGCGGTTTTGAACATCACGCCCGACTCTTTTTCTGATGGCGGGCAGTTATGGGTCAATGATCGCCCGTGCATCAATGCTATATTGCGTTGCGGAGCCGGCATGGTGGCGGCGGGCGCGGCGATGCTTGATGTCGGTGGTGAATCCACGCGCCCC
>JABABF010000128.1 GCA_014238345.1 Gammaproteobacteria bacterium | reverse complement strand
CAGCTGGAGAGTTCCAAGTGCTTCGCCAAAGAATTCATGCACCGCCATAACATTCCAACCGCCGACTGGCAGGCTTTTGATGACTTGGCGGACGCAAAGCAGTACCTGCGCCACCACGGTGTCCCCATCGTCATCAAGGCCGATGGCCTAGCCGCTGGCAAGGGGGTTGTCGTGGCGCATGACATGGCGCAAGCCGAGGAAGCATTGGTGCAGTTCATGGTCGAAAGACGCTTTGGTGCCGCCGGAAAACAGGTCTTGCTAGAGCAATGCCTAGTGGGGGAAGAATTAAGTTTTATCGCCCTTGTCGGTGCTGGAAAATTACTGCCCTTGGCCTCATCGCGTGACCACAAACGTGCTGGCGACGGCAACACCGGCCCTAACACGGGCGGCATGGGAGCCACCTCACCGGCTCCTAAATACGACGAGGCACTCAATCGCCGCATCCTCGACGAGGTGATGTTGCCCGCTGTGCGCGGTCTTAGCAAAGAGCAGCTTCCCTATACTGGGTTTCTCTATGCTGGTCTGATGATCGACAGCGATGGAAGCCCGCGGGTACTGGAATTTAACTGCCGCCTCGGTGATCCAGAGACTCAGGTGATCCTGCCGCGATTGCACACCGACCTCTACACTCTGTGCCGCGCCACAATGGCGGGCACACTCGATCAACAGTCTGTGCAATGGACCTCACAAACTGCTGTCGGCGTGGTACTGGCTGCGGCTGGCTACCCCGCTGTAGCCAGCACCGGCGATGCGATCACTCTGCCGCCCACCCTCCCCGCAAACAGCCAGCTCTTCCACGCTGGCACCAGCGATGCCCACGGCCACTTGGAGACAGCGGGGGGGCGCGTCCTCTGCGCCACTGCGCTGGGCGATGACATTCAGTCCGCTCGTCGGCAGGCCTATGCGTTGTGCGATGCCATCGACTGCGACACGCTGTTCTACCGACGCGACATCGGCGAATCCCAATGAGCGCACGGCATCGCCACCCGGTGGATCGCGCCATCGGCGAGCTCGACCAGGCTCTGCGCACTCTGTTTCCCTCGGCACACACTACTAGAGCGGCGCGCGCCACCCCCGTAGCGAGCAACGGAGCGGCGGCAACATTGAACATCACTGAACAGCGGCTCTCCGCTGGCCTGATGCGCGTCAACCATAGCGGCGAAGTCTGTGCACAAGCGCTGTATCGCGGGCAAGCCACCACCAGTGCCGGACAGCGTAAGGCACTGTTAGAGGCAGCATGCGAAGAATCGGATCACCTCGCTTGGTGCGAGCAGCGTCTGGCGGAGCTAAGCAGCGCCCCGAGCTATCTGAACCCTATTTGGTATACGCTTTCCTGGGGCATGGGTGCGGTGGCGGGCTGGTTGCCACAGTCACTGGGACTCGGCTTTATCGCCGCCACTGAAGAGCAGGTGGCCGAGCATCTGCGCGATCATTTATGCCGCCTGCCCGCCGATGACTACGCCAGCCGTGCCATCATTGAGCGCATGTTGGAAGAGGAGGCCGAGCACGGTGCGGCGGCGCTGGCTCGCGGCGGCCAGCTGCCACCGACACCGCTACGACACGCCATGCGGGTGTGCGCCACACTGATGACCGCCACCAGTCGCTGGCTATGAGCGCCTCCGGAATGGTGCCTAGACGCTACAATCAAGCATCGAACCCACAATTGTCCCACCGCTTTTGCGCTGAGCGCTCAATCTATGTCAAGTAACCGCTTCTACATCGAAACGCACGGTTGCCAGATGAATGTCCATGACTCGGAGCGACTCGCCGAGCTGCTCAGACAGCGCTGTGCAATGATTCAGACGCAACACCCAGAAGCGGCTGACCTGTTGTTACTCAACACCTGCTCGGTACGTGAAAAAGCGCAGCAGAAAGTCTTCCATTGTCTGGGTCGGTGGCGAGCTCTCAAACAGGGCAACAGCGATCTACTGATCGGTGTCGGCGGTTGCGTCGCCAGCCAAGAGGGCGCTGCGCTACGCGAGCGAGCACCGTGGGTAGATTTGATCTTTGGCCCCCAAACTCTGCACCGGCTTCCGCAAATGATCGCGGCGCGACGCCGCGAGAAGTTGCCAGTAATGGATATCAGTTTCCCTGAAATCGAGAAGTTTGATCAGCTGCCAACACCCCGCACCGAGAAACCAACCGCTTGGCTCTCAATCATGGAGGGATGTAGCAAGTACTGCAGTTTCTGCATCGTCCCCTACACCCGCGGCGAAGAGTGGAGCCGTCCGCCAGAGGGGGTCATCGTCGAAGCGCAGCAACTGGCGGCGCAAGGGGTGCGCGAAATCACTTTGCTAGGGCAAAATGTCAACGGCTACCGCAAACACAATAGCAATGGCGAAGTGTTGCGCCTAAGCGATTTGATCCGCATGATCGCCTCCATCAATGGGATTGAGCGCATCCGCTACACAACCTCCCACCCACTGGAAATGGACGATGACCTCGTGGCGGCGCACGCCGAGGTGCCGCAGTTGGCTCATCATCTGCATCTACCGGTGCAAAGTGGTTCTGATCGAGTGTTGGCGCTGATGAAGCGGGGCTATACGGCACTCGAATACCGTGATCGGGTGCGCGCCCTGCGTCGGGCACAGCCTGATCTCAGCCTGTCTTCTGATTTCATTGTCGGCTTCCCGGGAGAGAGCGAACGCGATTTTGAGGACACCCTGCAACTGGTGCGGGATATCGGCTTTGATCAATCCTATTCTTTCCTCTACAGTGCGCGACCAGGCACGCCAGCAGCCAGCCTGCCCGACAACACGCCGCAGGAGCGCAAGCGCGAGCGCTTGGCACAACTACAAACTCTGCTATCACAACTAGCCGAAACAGCAAACCAACGCCGGGTCGGTAGCCGCCAGCGCGTTTTGGTCACCGGCTCATCGCGGCGAAATCCCAGCGAATTGCAGGGACGCACCACCGACAATCGGGTGGTCAATTTTCCAGCACCACCTGATATCTCACTGATCGGTGAGTTCGTTGAGCTGTCGATCACAGCAGTGCGCGCACACAGCTTGCGCGGAGAGTTGACAGCCTATCAAGAGCAACAGCGCGGTGAAGCCACACTGGCCACACCCAGCAGCTCAGTAGCCGCCAGCGCTCCCTTAACGATGATTGCAGTACAGTAGCGCTTGCGCAGATGTATGCCGTGATATTAGCTCCGATGCAGTGTGCACAACTCTGCTGTCTGTGTTGCCACAGCGATCACCGCTACCCAACCCAAGCACCCGGTCGGCTCGCAGTCTCATTACGCCTCATATTGGCCTCGCAATAACCCGTATGCGCCAACACCCTCCCCTCCCCGATGCACCCGCGCAAAATGGGGACGAGTCGTTGCAACACTGCTTGTTGTCGCTGGAGCCAACCGACAATCACCGCCTCGCCCAGCTGTGTGGGCAAGATGACCAGCACCTGCGTCAGATTGAATCTGCATTGGAACTGCGCATCCTGCGCCGTGGCAACCGCCTCAAGCTACGCGGACAGGTGGACTCTGTGCGCCGTGCACGCACCCTAATCCACCGCCTCTACGACAGCGAGTCCAGCACCGACTCAGAGCTAACTGCAGAGCAGATCCACTTGCAATTGGCTGATATCACTGGCGACGAGCCGGTGCCAGATAGCACACCTCAGCCCCCCGCCCCCTCTAATACCACACTGCGATTGCGGCGACGACGGATTGCGCCGCGCGGCGCACGCCAGCGCCACTATGTAGAATGCATCCGCAATGGCGGCCTGTGCTTAGGCCTGGGGCCAGCTGGCACCGGCAAGAGCTATCTCGCCGTGGCCTGCGCCGTCGAAGCGCTGGAGCAAGAGCGAGTGCAGCGCATCGTGCTGGTTCGCCCAGCGATTGAGGCTGGCGAGCGGCTCGGCTTCCTGCCCGGCGACCTGCGCCAAAAAACCGACCCTTATCTTCGTCCACTCTACGATGCCCTCCATGAAGCCCTTGGCAGCGAGCGCCTGCAACGCGAATTGGATAACGGTGTGATCGAAGTTGCACCGCTGGCCTATATGCGCGGGCGCACCCTTAGTCAATCCTTCGCTATCTTGGACGAGGCACAGAACACCACCGTGGCACAGATGAAAATGTTTCTCACGCGCTTGGGATTTGGCTCCACCGCCGTCGTCAATGGAGATCTCAGCCAAGTGGATCTGCCGTTGGGTACACGCTCCGGACTGCGTGATGCACTGGATCGCCTGACAGCGATTGAAGGGGTTTCGCTGAGCTATTTTCAGCGCGCTGATATCATGCGCCACCCACTGGTGCAACGCATTGTGGAAGCCTATGAACAGGCTCCAGCAACAGCGAGTAACAAAGCATGAGCGCCGCAGCTAGCGCCATGCCAGAGTGTGCCGAGTCCAAGCAGCCGCTCGGACACAACATCGCCGTGCAGTTTGCGACCCGAGACCGACATCCCTCGGCTCAACGCATCCGCCACTGGGCCGCCGCTGCGCTGGCCAGCGCCGACCGCAGCCATTGCCAGCTCTGCCTGCGCCTCGTCGATACAGACGAGATGGAAGCGCTGAACCAACGCTACCGTCAGCGGTTCAAAGCAACCAATGTGCTCGCCTTTGCCGCCGAGCTGCCAAGCGACATCCCGCTCTCGCTACTCGGCGATGTGGTGCTGTGCGCGCCAGTAGTGTGGAGCGAAGCCGAGCAGCTATCCCGGGATCCCAGTACACACTGGGCGCATCTGGTCATACACGGCACATTACACCTGCTCGGTCACGAGCACCAGCACGATGCCGAGGCGACGCGCATGGAAAACTTGGAGATGCAGCTCTTGGGCGAGCTCGGTTTTAACCCTCTCGACATCCCACTCTCGGCGACCACTCAAAGCAGCTGAGCAGGCCATGCCACAACAGGATTCAATGCACCGTACCCGCTTCTCTTTTCTCAGTTGGCTGAGCGGTCAACCGCGTTCACTGGACGATTTACTGCGCAGTGTGCGCGGTGCTCGGGAGCGCAGTTTGATCAGCCCCGATGTTCTGACTATCGTCAGCCAAGCCATTGAGTCCGAGCACCGCCAAGTGCGCGATGTGATGGTGCCGCGCACCCGAATGCAGCTACTGGAGAGTACGCTGTCACTGCGTGAAGCCTTGGCCATAGCAGGCGAATCGCGCCACTCGCGCTATCCGGTGGTGGGCGAGAACGCCGACCAGATCATCGGTATCCTACTGGTCAAGGACATGTTATCACTGCTGTTGGCGGATAATGATAAGTCAGACATGGCAGAAAGAAAATTGGTGGATTTGCAAGCATCGCTGTTGCGTAAGCCACTGTTGGTGCCAGAAAGCAAGGGACTGCATTCGCTGTTGGCCGAGTTTCGCATTCAGCGCTTCCACATGGCCATCGTCATGGATGAATACGGCGGCACTGCCGGTTTGGTGACGCTTGAGGATGCCCTAGAGGTCATTATTGGCGACATCCGCGACGAACACGACGAAACGGCAGAGGACAGCCTTAAAATCGAGCAGCTAAGCAGCGATGACATGACGGTTGATGCGCTGACTACGGTGACGGACTTCAACACCTATTGCACTCGGCACTACGGCTCCGATGCAGTGTTGAGCAACGGCCATTTTGACACCATCGGCGGTGTCGTCACACACGCCTTGGGGCATGTCCCAAAAGTCGGCGAAGAAGTAGATCTACAGGGGTTTTATGTCCGTGTGTTGGCAGCCGACAGTCGGCGAGCCAAGCAGCTGGACATGCGCTGGACTGGCATCCGGAATCCCGCTGTAGAAAAAGACAGCGACCCAGCTGAGCGGGGTGGCGCAGTCGAGCCGTGACAACAGGCTGCCCGCCGTGGCAGCGGCTGGCGTCATCGGGCAAAGCTGGGCACTTGGCGGCTGCACTGGCTGGAGCCCTATCGCCACTGGCACTGGCTCCACTCAACTGGTGGCCGCTGGGCATAGTCAGCGCCGCACTATTGGCATGGCTCATCGGGGCATTACCGCCCGCCTCTGCCGCCCTGCGCGCCTTTTGCTACGGCCTCGGGCAATTCACTGTCGGAGCCTCTTGGATCTATGTCAGCATCAATAACCACGGGGTGCAATCGCCGCTACTCGCAGGCACCATCACCGCCGCACACAGTGCTCTCTGGGCTCTGTGCTGCTACGCACTACCGTGGTGGCTGTGGCGCCGACTGCCACTCGCCAGCGGCGCAGGCGGGCTACTGTGGGTCTTCCCCGCACTATGGGTGCTGAGCGAGTGGATACGTTGCTGGCTGTTCACGGGTTTTCCATGGCTACTCATCGGCTACGGCCATCTGCAAACACCGTTGGCGGGCTGGGCACCTGTAGGAGGTGTGTTACTGCTGAGCTTCGCCGTAGCACAGAGCGGTGCTGCGTTGCTATGCCTGTTACAAGGCAATGCCCGCCGCACCGCTCTACTGGTGCTGGCAGTGCTGTGGGGTGGCGGGGCGTGGCTCAACACCGTGGAATGGACGCAACCAACCGCGCAGGCACCGGTACGCATCGCGCTAGTGCAGGCCAATATCCCCATCCAGTACAAATGGGAACCGAGCCAGCGTCAGGAGATCATCGCTCACTACCGCCAACTCAGCGCTCCGCTGTGGGCGGAGCATCAAATCATAGTGTGGCCAGAGACTGCGCAACCAAACTGGTACAACGATAGCCTCCGACTGCTGCGCGAGAGTAGCGCCACAGCCAGCGCTACGGGCTCTACGCTATTGAGCGGCATCATTGAGCGTCAGGGTGAGCGGCGCGAGGACTATCGCTTTTACAATGCCGTCTGGGCACTAGGTGCTGATGAGGGGCGTTACCATAAGCGCCACCTCGTGCCCTACGGAGAATACTGGCCATTGGCAAAATGGTTGCGTATCCTAGTGCCATTCTTGGATTTGAACGTACTGTCTGGTTTCGAGGTGGGAGCGGCTCGACAACCCCTACTACAGGCCGCTGGACACGCCATCGCCCCCTATATTTGTTATGAAATTGTCTTTCCAGATTTGGTGCGCGAGGCCACAGTACGCGGCGCGAGTTTTTTGCTCACAGTCAGTGAGGACACTTGGTTTGGACGTAGCATGATGCCACATCAGCACTTGCAAATGGCGCAGATGCGAGCGCTAGAGAATGGTCGGGCACTGTTGCGCGGGACCAATGGCGGCATCTCGGCGCTGGTCGACCACCGCGGGCGGCTGGTCGCCAGTAGCAAGCTGTTCCAGCGCGAGGTGATCAGCGGCCAGCTCAGTGCGCGCGATGGCCTGACCCCCTTTGCCCGCCTCGGCTCGTTGCCGACCCTGCTGTTGTGTGCCATGTTGCTCGCGATGGGCACAGCAGTGCGGCTGCACAACACACCAGAGGCCACAGCGTGACAGAGTACAACCCGAGCGCACTGGAAGCGCAGCTACAGGCAGCTTGGGAGGACGCTCAAACCTTTGCCGCTGACGACACTGGCGGCGAGAAGTTCTACTGTCTAGCCATGTTTCCCTACCCCAGCGGCGAGCTACATATGGGGCATGTACGCAACTACACCCTCAGCGATTCCATCGCTCGCTACGAGCGCATGTGCGGGCGCAATGTGTTGCAACCAATGGGCTGGGATGCCTTTGGCCTGCCAGCGGAGAACGCCTCACTAAAACACGGTGTGCCGCCTGCCGAGTGGACACAGGACAACATTGCCAAGATGCGCTCACAACTGCGCCGACTGGGCTACGCTTACGATTGGTCACGGGAATTCGCCACCTGCGAGGCTAGCTACTACCGTTGGGAACAGTGGTTCTTTCTGCGCCTACTCAAGCGTGGCTTGGCCTACCACCGCGAGGCCGAAGTCAACTGGGATCCCGTCGATCAGACGGTGCTGGCCAACGAGCAGGTCGTCGATGGACGCGGCTGGCGCTCTGGAGCGCTGGTCGAGCGCCGTAGCGTGGCGCAGTGGTTCCTGCGCATCACCGACTATGCCGAAGAACTGTTGACGGGGCTTGAGGCGCTCCCGGGCTGGCCAGAGCCAGTCAAAACCATGCAACGCAATTGGATCGGTCGCTCCGAAGGTCTTGAGATATGCTTTCAGCTGGAGGGGGGGGGCGGCGAACTACGCGCCTTCACCACCCGTGCCGACACCCTGCCTGGAGCCACTTTCATCGCCGTGGCTCCAGGGCATCCGGCGCTGAGTGCAGTTGCCACCCAACATGCCAAACTGGCAGCCTTCATCGAAGCTGAGCGCCATTCCAGCGTCGCCGAAGGAGCCTTGGCGGCGCGCGAAAAAAAGGGTGTGGACACTGGACTGCGCGCTATTCACCCACTGAGTGGCGAATTATTGCCCGTGTGGGCGGCGAATTTTGTGCTGATGTCCTACGGCACCGGTGCCATCATGAGTGTGCCCGCCCATGATGAGCGCGACCTCGATTTTGCACACAGCTACGGCCTGCCAGTGCGGCGCGTGGTGGCACCGGCGGACGGCGGCAGTCACGATGCCGACACCGCCTACACCGCAGATGGCCAGTTAGTGGATGCCGGTGACTACAGTGGGCTCGACTCGGCCACCGCACGCCAGCGCATCGCCGAAGATTTGACGCGGCGCGGAGCTGGCGAGACACGCATCAACTATCGCCTGCGCGACTGGGGTATCTCACGACAGCGCTACTGGGGTGCGCCAGTGCCGATCATCCACTGTAAGCACTGCGGGGCGGTGCCAGTGCCAGAGGATCAGCTGCCGGTGCAGCTGCCGACGGCCTCCGTTACACCACTCAAAGAGCAAGCCAACTTTTACACGGTGGACTGCCCGCGCTGCCAGGCGGCGGCGCGGCGCGACACCGACACACTGGACACCTTCGTCGAATCTTCTTGGTATCAGGCTCGCTTCAGCTGCCCTGATCAAGATCATGCGATGCTGGACGAGCGCGCCCACCACTGGCTACCCGTGGATCAGTATGTGGGTGGCATTGAGCACGCCGTGCTACACCTGCTCTACGCCCGCTTCTTCCACCGTGCATTGCGCGATATCGGCTTAGTGCCGGGCGACGAGCCCTTCGTGCGCCTACTGACTCAGGGCATGGTGCTCAAAGACGGTGCCAAAATGTCCAAATCCAAGGGCAACACCGTAGACCCACAGAGCCTGATTGAGCGTTACGGAGCCGACACCGTGCGCCTGTATATCCTGTTTGCCGCACCGCCAGAGCAGGACTTGGAATGGTCGGATACCGCCGTTGAAGGCCCTCATCGTTTCCTCAAACGCCTGTGGCGACTGGTGCAGACACAGGTAGCGGCAGGCAAAACACCACCTTTGCCGCCAGTGGGTGAGTTACCCAAGAGTGTGCAGGAGCTGTACCGCACAACTCGGGCGGCAATCATACGGGTGGGCGATGCTTATGCCGAGCGACGCTCACTGAATGTCGGCGCGGCGGCGGTGATGGAGCTGTGCAACGCCATCGCCCGCACTGCGGCGGACAGTGCGATTGAGCGCGCCGTGCGCGGTCACGCCCTGCGCAGTGCCGTGCTACTGCTGGCACCGATGACCCCACACATCTGCCAGATGCTGTGGCAACAGCTCGGCGGAGCTGGCTGGGTACACGAAGCGGCTTGGCCTGAGGCGGGCGAAGAGCTAGCCGCCGAGCTCAGCGAGATCGTGGTACAGGTCAACGGCAAGTTGCGGGCGCGGCTCAGCGTCGCCACCGATATTGAAGAGGAGAGGCTATGCGAACTGGCGCTGGCTCATGAAAATGTGCAGCGTTTCGTGGGTAGGCGCAAGCCACGGCGCGTGGTGGTCGTGGCGGGACGGCTAGTGAACATCGTCTTGGGCTGAGCGGGAGTTGCTGGGGACGATGATCAACCGACAGCTCGCGGGGGCGGGTTTAGCGATCAGCTGCCTGATGGCGGCGCTAAGTGCTGGATGCGCCACCACGAGCATCGTGGCAAACGCAACGCTGGACGGCTTGCCAAGCGGGGCGATGCAACAGCAGTTGAGAGGGGCTCTGCGCAGCCACGGCTTGGCGATTGCCGACGAGACGGCGACCGAGGTTGGATGGCGCGTTGAGGTGCTAGAGGTCAGCGAAGACCAGCGCGTATTGCGCATCAACCGCCACGCCAGAGATGCCGAGCTCTTATTGCGCGGACAGTTGCGGGTGCGCATTGAGCGCAACGGTGAGGAGACAACGACACCAGCCCGAGCCATCATTCGCCAATACCATGCCGAGCGCCGCCAAGTGCTGTTGCGACCGGACAGTGATGCCACTCAAACACGACAGCTGCGCGAGGAAATTCGCGCCGAACTAGCAGAGCAGGTGGCGGCCACAGCGCGGTGGGAAGTGGATGCTATAAAATAGCGTAATAGTTAGCCCTCTACATAATAAAGTAGCCCAAGATAATGGAAGTCGAGCTTAGAAATATTGGGCCGATCAAACAGGGGTGCGTCAAAGTACATCCGCTCACTGTTTTTGCAGGGCCTAGTAATTCTGGAAAAACTTTTATGGCAACAGCTATATATGCTGCGGCTAAGGCTGCGTCACGGCAAGTAGGACTGAACCTCAGGGCCCATGACCAAAACATGTCAGGCGAACCGAATCTCCAAATGATTGAGAGTCTAAAAAATCTTATATTAAAGGAATTAAAAAGATGCTTTGGTGCGCCTATTAATAACATTATAACAAACACGCCTAAAGGAAATCCAAAAAAAGCCGGTGTCTTACTATCAGT
>JABABF010000127.1 GCA_014238345.1 Gammaproteobacteria bacterium | reverse complement strand
GGTAGCGTGGCCGAGGAGGATGCCGTGGAAAAGGCTGTCAGCATCGCCGGGAATACGGCGCGATAATGGCGGCGCACCTGCACCCAATCAAAGCCGCCAACCCAATGCATGATCAATGGCTGGGTGACGAAGGCGTGAAGAGCGAGCGCTGCGAGCACGCCAAAGAAAAACCATAGCAGTGAGGCAAAGGCTCCAAAACCGGTGATCGTGGTAGTTTTCGCCACCAGCCCAAACACCCCCAGCGGAGCAAAGCGCATGACGAACCAAGTGATGCTGAGCATCACTTCGAGTAGCCCCTCCCAAAAGCGGCGCATGGTCTCGCCCCCCGGACTGTCCGCCCGCGATAGGAAAAAACCAAATAACAGGCTGAAAAAGATCAACCCCAGCATCTGCCCTTCAGCGGCGGCGGCGACAATATTGGTCGGCACCATACGCAAAAACACGCCCACTAAATCGCCCAAACCGCGTCCGGCAACTTTCTCCAAGCTCCCCTCGACCTGAGCGGGGTCGACGTTGGCTCCAAGCACTGCCCCAGCTGGAGCCCCAGCGATGATGCCTGGACGCACAGCGTTGATCACCGCCAAACCCACCGTGACAGCCAACAATCCTGTCGCCAAGTAGAAAACCAGGGTTTTGCCGCCGAGGCGCCCCAACTCCTGGCCGCTGAGCCGCGAAACACCACAAACAATGGAGGCGGCGACCAACGGCACTACCACCATCTTGAGCCCGTTCAGGAACAACGCGCCAATAAAGCTGTAGACACTCAACCACACAGAATCCGGCGCGGTAACTAAGCCGGCCAACACCGCTAGCCCAACGGCGCAGAGTATCTGCCAATGTAGCGCCAACGCCTGCCAGCGGCGCCACAGCGGAGTCAATATCATGAACAGTGATCCGACAAAATCAGCCAGCTGCCGCCATGGTGTGGGGGATTGGTTGTCATGTGCCTGACTCCCGTGCTAAATACTGAGCGTCAACAGGGATCACAACAGCGACCTGATAGCGCCTATTGGTTCATTGTAGCGCAGAAAAATGCCCCGCTGCTTAGGCTCGCAATCTATACAGCGCCATCATTACTCCACCTGCACAAAGCGCATGCCACCTCCACGCTTATCCCTCTCTTTTTTACCCGACTACGCAGTGGCACATTATTTTCTCGCCACAGGCACTCCCTCCCGCAGCTCATCATCGCCCTCCTCGTCTTCCAGCTCGCGCTCCAACACACCCTCTTCACCCTCAAGACGCGCGAGAAGCACCGCCGCGCGCAACATATCCAAATATGCGATCGGTGATAAAGAGCAGGCCGATACCCTCAAGCGGCCAACCTGACACCACCAGCAGAACTGCCGTGGTCGTTGTTCCAGTAGTAGGAAATGCCCGTCACGCAAATCGATGCAAACAGCGCGATCAACATAAGGCGCAAAGGCGGTCAGAAGAGCGGGGGAATACGGCGCGGTGCCAGCACCGCCAGTCCGACAGCGATGGAGATTTTCCAGTGCAGGTGCCGTGCCCGCCACTTGCGCCACAGCCGGATCAGGGGTAAAGAGTAGAGCTAACCGCCTGGTCAACTACCGCCAAAATGAATGCGTGGATGTCATGTGCGTATCTCCTGTGCCAAATACTGAGCATCAGCGGGCACCATAACAGCGATCCAAAGTGCCAATCACTGTTTTTTTATGCAAAAAAATAGCTTCACAGCACCCTTTTCACAATTGACACCATGCCACTAGCAAAGGTATTGCCATAAAACTTTTTTTAAGGAAAGCCTGATTTATTGACTGCTTGGAGCAGACTGACAATCAAGAGTATATTACGAGCTGACAATCCAAGATGAACTCTTCAACCTCTGTCGGAAAGAGGGTCAACAGAGTACTTTAATTCAGCCTTTCCTTAACATTTAATCCAAGAGTAACTGCCCAAGGCGAGTTGCCGATTAAGCGGCGCACGTCAGCTCAAATGCACCGGATGGCTCGACCATTGAGGCTGGGTAGCGGTGGCTCCCCAGCTCAGGCGAGGATGGGTGGCAATAGTTTCTGCAGGCGCATCTTTTGTTTGACACCACCCGCCCCAGTCAATGCAAATCCGAGCAGCTGGTCGCTATCGTCGCTGAACTGAGCCACCGTGTCGTCACCGTCTTGCTCAATACTCCATTCACCAGAGGCTCCTAGTGGCGGCGGCGAAACAATCACCGGGCAGGCTGGCACTTTGATCATCACCGGCATCGGCGGGTAGACCACCTCGGTCGGCTCGCCCGCCAGCGTCTTGCCCAATGCACGGGCGCAGGCCATCAGCGGTAACACATAAACCAACACATGTCCCGCCACTTCGGCACAGTCGCCAAGTGCGTAGACCTGCTCAGCGCTACTACACAGCTGGCGATCAACGATGATACCCCGATTCACGCTCAGCCCCGCCTCTTGCGCCAATCCCACTCGGGGACGCACCCCGACCGCCGACACCACAAGGTCAGCTTCCACCTGCCCCCCGTCGGCGAGATGGCCGACCACACCTTTGCCCCCGGCTCCAACTGTGACCCGCTCCACTACCGTGCCAAAATGAAAGCCTGCGCCCAGCCGCTCCAGCGCCGCCTGCACCGTCTTGCCACACTGCTCGGGCAACAAAGTGGGCAAGGACCAGCCCAGCGGGTCGACCGCCTCCACTGCATAACCACCGTTGAGCAGGTCATTACAAAACTCGGTGCCGATCAAACCAGCACCGATGATCAGCAATTTGCTTGCCTCGCTACGCTCCAAGGCCGCACGGAAATGCACATAGTCGACACGGCTGTTGATTGAGAAAATCCGCTCAACAGCGGCCTCTTCAACCTCCATTGGTGGAGAGATCACTTTCCCTCCCAGCGCCAGCACCAGACTGCGCCACGCCAAGCGACCCGTCTGCTCGGTCTCCAGTGTGCCCCCGGCGACATCAATGCTAAGCACACGCTCTGGGGCAATCACCTCAAGCTGCAGCTGTGCGGCCACCTCCGCTGGTTCGGCCATGACCAAATCCTCTGGTGTCTGGTTACGAGCGTAACTGGTGGACATCATGGGCTTGGAGTAGAAACGCCCGTCATCCTCGCTGAGCATCACCAGCGGGGTTTCTTGGTCGTGCTTACGCAGCTCTTTGGCGACATTCCAACCCGCAAGACCCGTGCCGATGATCAAAATGGGATGGTTGTTACTCATGTTTTTTTGTGCCCATACTATGTGTTCGTACTATATAGTGTCCGGAACATAGTGTCCGCAACCACCAAAATAGGCTGATCGAGCGGTGAGCTATGCCTGCTGTGACCGGATTGCCTCACCCATGTGCCGCCCAAACGGCCCCCGCCTCATCATTATAAAGGTGTGCTGTAGGGCGGATAGCCACCCCCGCCCCCCTATAATTTTGTTGTGTCCCGCCGTATCATCTCTAACCGCCGTCGAGCACCGCGTGCAGTGGCGCGGGATCTGCCGCCGCCCATGCCCTTCCCCGGCCAACCACGCTGGCGTGACTTGGGGTGCCGACGGCAGGGTCGCCCGCTGCCGCAAAGTGCCCGCTGGCTGGCCGAGCGCCGCTCTACCAGCCGTCTGATGCAAGAGGCCAGCGGCCAACCTATACAAGTGCATGTGGTGCGTTGCCGCTGGATGTCACTGAGCCGTGCCGAGGCTCAGGCACTGGGGCTACGTCGTCCGCGCCCGGCACTGGTACGCGAAGTGCGGTTACTGTGCGGCGAAGACATCTGGATGCTGGCTCGCACCGTCGCTCTGCGGCACGCCTTGCGCGGCTCGTTTCGCTGGTTTGCCTCACTTGACGAGCAACCCTTGGGGGTGGCGCTGGCACAGCGCCCGCGCATGACTCGTAGCGCCTTCCAAGTGGCGCGTCTGGGCGGCGACTTGCCGCCGCTGTCCAACAGCTTGCCCTGTGTCCACACCGTCTGGGGGCGGCGCTCTCTATTTCTGCTCGGCAATCGGGCGCTGTTGCTCAGCGAGGTCTTTATGCCCATCTTCCAGCACTGGTTTGAGCACCAAAAACACAGCGTATGAGTACCGCCACCCGCCGTGCCGCCTACTGGCAGCTGGTGCGCGGCGACCGACCAGTCGGCTTCCTATTGTTGCTATGGCCGACGCTGTGGGCGCTATGGCTGGCCAGCAACGGTCCTCCACCAGGGCGACTGCTGGCGATCTTCATCGCGGGTACTTGGCTGATGCGCGCCGCTGGCTGTGCCATTAACGACTACGCAGACCGCCATTTCGACGGCCATGTGGAGCGCACCAAAGGGCGACCCCTGCCAACTGGTGCCCTGCGGGCGCAGGAAGCTTTGGCGGTGGCGGCGGTACTGGCGTTGGGCGCCGCCACCCTCGTTGCGCTGACCAATCTGCTAACTATGGCGCTGGCCGTAGTCGGTGCTGCACTAGCAGCTCTCTACCCCTTTACCAAACGCTGGTTCAGGGCTCCGCAGCTGGTGTTGGGGGCGGCCTTCGCCTGGGGCGTACCAATGGCCTACTCTGCTGTGCAAAACTCCCTGCCACCGCCCCAAGCTTGGGGACTTTATGTGGCGGTGCTATTGTGGGTGGTCAGCTACGACACTTTCTACGCCATGGTGGACCGCGAAGACGATCGAGCTCTGGGTATCGGCTCCACAGCACTGTGGTTTGAGCGAGCCGACCTACTCTGCACGGCTCTATTGCAACTGTCGATGTTGACGCTTTTGGGGCTACTCGGGTACCGCGCCGCACTGGGGGGAGCCTACAGTGCCGCACTGGTGGCTACGGCAGCACTATTCAGCTACCAACACTGGCTCGCGCGGCGGCGCGATGGACCAGGTTGTCTACGAGCCTTTCTCAACAACCACTGGGTCGGGGCCGTGGTGTTTGTCGGCCTCGCCGTCGCGTTAGCATGAGCGATGAGGCGCTGGAGCTGAGCTTCTGCAGCTCGCTGAGCCAGGTCTTGGCAGCCGATTGGAACGCTCTGACCAGCTTGGCCTATCCGCTGTTGCGCCACGAATTTCTGCTCGCCATGGAGCGCAGTGGCGCGACCACCGCTGAGACTGGCTGGGAACCCTGCCATGCACTGTGTCGGCAGAACGGCGCACTGGTGGCGCTGATGCCTCTCTATCTCAAGCATCATCCCTACGGCGAATTCGTATTTGATCACCTGTGGGCCGACGCTTGGCAACGCAACGGCCAACACTACTACCCTAAACTGCTGAGCGCCATTCCCTACAGTCCCGTGACCGGACCGCGATTCGCCGTCGACCCCTCGTTGGATGTAACACGGGTGGTAGCAGCGATGTGCCAAGCCGTGCGCGAGTTGGCAGCTGAGCGCAGTGCCTCCTCTTGGCATGTGCTGTTCCCCGACGACGCTAGCCGCTCCCTATTGACCCACCAAGGTCTGTTGCACCGACGCGCCTGCAATTTCCGCTGGCACAATGAGGGCTGGCGTGACTTCGACGACTACTTGGCCGCCTGCACTTCGCGCCGCCGCAAAAACTTGCGCCGAGAGCGGCGGCTAGTGCGCGAGCAGGGAGTGTGCCACAAGACACGTATCGGCGAGGAAATCAGCTCTGCCGACTGGGCGCTGTTCTATCGTTGCTATCAACAGACCTACGCACGCCACAGCGGACACGGCGGCTATTTATCGCCAGCTTTTTTCGCCGACTTGGCGCGCTCAATGCCTGAAGCACTGGTCATGTTCATCGCTGAGCAGAGTGGCGAACCCATCGCGGCAGCATTGTGCCTACGCGGCGAGCAAGCACTGTACGGTCGCTATTGGGGGGCGCTACGCACCGTGGAATGCCTGCATTTTGAGACCTGCTACTACCAAGGGATTGACTACTGCCTGCGCGAGGGGCTCAGCAGCTTTGATCCCGGGGTGCAGGGCGATCACAAACTCAGCCGCGGGTTCCTGCCAGTGGAGACCAGCTCCTGCCACTGGATGGCCGATCCTTCTTTTCACCGCGCAGTGGGCGCATTTGTTGCGCAAGAGGCCAAATATGTCGGCCAGTACCGCGAGGCAGCCACAACCATGTTGCCATTTCGGCGCGGCAACAGCCCAAGCCCTCACCCCGCCGCTCTCGCACCGGAGCACTCACCAAACCACGGGGACATCGACGCTCCATAAAATTGCGCCATCACACCCCAGACGAGGTCATTTCAGTGCCTAAGGTAAAGTCTGAATAATTCACTCCGCCCACTCTCTAGCCGTCAGAGAGTCAAGGTTTCACCTTGGATCGTCAACTTTTTATGCGCTCTTGATCTGTTGTCTGCTCCGAGCGGCCAATAAATCAGGCTTTCCCTAAATATTCCCTCGCCACCACCCCACAGGTACCTCGGGCAAGGTCGGCTTGCCGACTACGCCACAATGCGGCTATAATTCGGCTCCGGCGATGTGCAATTTAAATTGTTTCCTCGCTCCAGGCATACTCTGTCGGGGCAAGATCCAAGGGGAAAATGAGACATTACGAAATAGTATTCATGGTGCATCCAGATCAGAGCGAGCAAGTGCCCGCGATGATCGATCGCTACCGGGAATTGGTCAGACAAGATGACGGTGTGATACACCGCCTAGAAGACTGGGGGCGCCGCCCTCTCTCCTATCAAATCGGCAAGTTGGGCAAAGCCCACTATGTGCTGATGAACATTGAGGTCACACAGCCGACTCTGACCGAGCTAGAGCGCATCTTCCGTTATAACGATGCGGTGTTGCGCCATCTCGTATTGCGGCGCGATGAGCCGCATACGGACGAATCTCCAGTTATGCGCAAAAAACGCATTGACGACGACCGCGATGCTGCACGTGCGCAACGCTGGGCTCAGCAACAGGCTCAGCAAGCGCAACAGGCCAAAGAATCTGTTGAGGAATCGTCTGACAAGCCCATTCTAGCTGAGGATACAGTAGCGGCTACAGCAACAGAAGCAGAATCCGGAGAAGCGAATACTTCCCCACAATCGCCACCAGCTGCCAACGACAGCGGTGATGACGGTAACGGTAACGGTAACGGTAACGGTAATAGTACCCCTACCGACGAAGCCCCACCAATAGACCGGGATAACTCAAATGAGGAGGCTCCATCATGAGCACATTTACACATGGCAACAGGGGCGGTGGCGGTGGCAGTGCTGGCAAAACCCAACAACGTCGCTTCCGCCCCCGCCGCAAATGCCGTTTCACGGCTGAGGGGGTCAAGGAGATCGATTACAAGGATCTGGAAGTCTTGCGTGACTTCATCAGTGAAATCGCATCCATTGTGCCGAGCCGAGTTACTGGCACCCGCGCCCGTTACCAACGGCAGTTGGCGCTAGCCATCAAGCGAGCTCGCTATCTGGCACTATTGCCCTACACGGATCACCACCGCCTCTGACACCGCCTCTGAGTGGTGCCACAGGGTGTTTCCCCACACACGCTAGAGAAGCTGGCCAATGTGCACTCTGCTGAATTGGCTGACCGCCCATCCCCTGCGCGTAGCGCTCGCTGTAGCGGTGCTGATATTTATGCACGCCCCCGTCATGCTGGTTTTGGGCGGTGGCCTGTTAATACTCTGCTTCCTGTCTCAAGGGCGCCAGGCGCTGGTCTGGCCGATCGGCCTCAGCGTGGCACTGGTCTGGCTGCTGGAGCTCCTCCTGCGCGAGCGCACACCATTCTCTCTGATCAGCGGCGAGAGTGTGTCTCCGCCATGGGAATGGACCATCGCGCTGGCACTGGTCGGCGCAATATCGCTCAGCTACGGTCGCTCTTGGGGCACCGTGTTGGGGACTCAATGCCTGCTCAGCGGCGCGGGCTATCTACTATTGCGCTACCTCGCCCCAGCAGCTCTGGCTATAGAGGGCGAGCGCATCACAGAGCTGTTGCAACAAATATGGCACGCGGCAGAAATAAATACTATGCCCCCTCCGGTTATCGAAGCCCACCTCGTCGCGGCGATGTACGGCACCTTGGTGGGATTGACCGCCATACTCTGCCTGATAGTGGGGCGCTACTGGCAGAGCCTGCTATTCAATCCCGGCGGCTTTGGCGCGGAGTTCCAGCGCCTGCAGCTGCCGCTATGGGTATTACTCCCCTTGTGCCTACTGTATGGTGCGGCGGTGATGGCACCACAGAGCCACTACGATTGGCTCCTCATACTATTTCCAACGCTGTGGATCGCCAGTGCCGCACTGGCTCACGGGATGGTGGCTGCCGGACAGCTAAGCAGTGCTTGGCTGGTCTTACACTATATCTTGATCATGCTGACTCCTCTTCCGGCCATGGTGGCACTGGCGCTGGATAGCCAGCTCAACTTTCGACAACGCCTAGCGCGGCGCTGGCAGGCGACTGATGGCAATATACAAGGATCCCCCACGGAGCGGCCGAACCACCACTCTGACACTGAAATATAAGGAGCACCAAAAGGAAGAGACTATGCGCGTCATTTTATTAGACAAAATCCAAAAACTAGGAAATGTGGGTGATACTGCCGAGGTGCGTCCAGGCTACGCGCGCAACTACCTGTTCCCGCAGAGCAAAGCGCTACCAGATACTGCGGAAAATCAAGCTCAAGTGGAAACCCACCGTGCCGAATGGCTGCAACGGGATGCCGCAAACCGGCAAGCCGCCGAAGCGCTGAAACAGCAGCTGAAGGCCTTGGAAGAATCGACTATCACCGTGGAGGGAAAGGCCAATGAAGAACGGCGGTTATATGGCTCAATCGGGTCAGCCGAGGTGGTCGTCGCGCTGGCCGAGGTCGGGGCAACGGTGCAGGAATCACAAATAGAGCTGCCAGATGGGCCGATACGCGAGCTCGGCGAGTTTCAGATCCGCATACGCATTGACAGCGAGGATACCGTAGCGCTGACACTCGCCGTGTTGCCAGCCTGATGGCGGCAGTCTAAGGAGAGAATGCGGTGCCAGATCCGCTCCCGCCACCTGATATTAATCCGGTTGTAGGAGCCGAAGACGGCGATAGCTCGACGACGGCATTGCACACCCGCACTAATGGTGCAGATGAACCCCCTTATTCCACCTCCGCAGAGCAAGCGGTGCTCGGCGGCCTGCTCCTAGGTGGTTCAGAGGCCGAGCTGGCATGGGAGGAAGTCAATTCGCTACTAAAAACCACTGACTTCTACCAACCCCAACACCGCTTGCTCTACGAAGCCGCGCAACAAATTGACACCACTGGCCAGCCACTAGATGCCGTATTGTTGGCGCAGGCGCTAGAGCAAAAAGGTGAACTTGAACGAATCGGCGGCATCCAATACCTCCACACGCTGGCCGCCAACACTCCGAGTGCAGCCAATATCGTCAGCTACGCCCGCCTCGTGCACGACTGCGCTCTGCGCCGCGCACTGATGCGCACCGGACAGCAGATTGCAGCACGCGCAAAAGAGCCGCAGGGCGCGTTGGGCACAGAGTTGTTGGAAGAAGCCGAGCGCGCGGTGTTTTCCCTAGGCGACAGCATCACCGGTGCCGTGAGTGTGCCTGAACCTGCCGGTGTGGTAACTGAGGACATGCTCAACCGCTTAGAGGCGCTATACGAAGGCAAAGGATCCTTGAGCGGCTTGGAAACTGGTCTGCCATGGCTGGATCAAATGACCAACGGCCTGCAATCTGAAGATCTGGTCATCCTCGCGGCACGCCCATCCACTGGTAAAACCGCGCTGGCGATGAATATCGTGCGTCAGGTGATTAAGCGCGATGCCACGCTGCCAGTGCTGGTGTTCAGCCTCGAAATGTCGGGCAGTTCACTGATGGCTCGCCTCATCGCCGACTGGGCCAACATCTCGGCCAGCCAACTGCGCGCCGGGCGCTGGGGCGCAGATCAGTGGAGCGACATATCAGCGGCCGCCCATCAAATCAAAGGCACCCAGTTATTTATCAACCCCAGCTCGACTTTGCGGATCAGCGATGTGCGCCGTCACATGCGACGCATCACACGGCGCACCGGGCAGCTGTCGCTGGTCGTCATAGACTACCTGCAATTAATGGAAGGGGCCAAGGAGAGCCGCCCACTGAACCGCACACTAGAATTGGCGAGCATCACCCGCGGCCTCAAGGCAATGGCCAAAGAGTTTCAATGCCCTATGTTAGTGCTTTCCCAGTTGAGCCGGGGACTCGAGTTCGCCGAACGGCGCCCAGAACTGTCCGACCTGCGTGACTCTGGTGCCATCGAGCAGGATGCCGACGTGGTCATGATCTTACACCGAGACAAAGAGCAAGAGAGCGGCAATCCGTCGACTCCGCCAGGGCGACGG
>JABABF010000126.1 GCA_014238345.1 Gammaproteobacteria bacterium | reverse complement strand
TTGCGCGTTGTCGAGCAGCGTCGCCGGAGCACCGATAACGGTGTGATGTCACATGTCCGCTTGCGCGTCAACCGCGCCATCTATTACCTACTGGACGAGCTGGAGGCATTGTTTGAGGCAGTGCCAGCGCGCTTGCTGGAAGCCGAGCTGCATTTTGACCAGCGCGGTCGATCTACCGGAGCTGCATTGTTGTTGGCAATTCCAGCCCGTGGGCAGCTACCGTGATCAGGGTGGTGTTGGCTATATGCTCTGCTCTGCCACTATTGTTTGGCAGCGCCCTCGCCAACACAGCTGCAGTGGCGCTGGTGGATGAGCTGGTGGATGAGCAGGTGGATGCCGAGCTTGAGCGCCGCATCGCTGCCGGTCGTCTACAGACACGCTTAGAGCAAGACCTTCAGTTGCTACAGAGTATTCAGGCATTAGTGAAAGCGGTAGAGAGCCTCTCGGTGCGGGCTGAATTAGCTGCGGCGCTGTTGGGTACATCACCCGATACAGTGCACCTACGCACTGCCTTGCAACACAACAACCCGCCTTCCCACACTGCCTCGGTTGTCGACCACGCTCCTCGTTACTTGCCGCCACCAGAGGCTATCTCATTGGTGTTTTTGCAAGTCTCAGATGCGCACCGGCTGGGCAAAGTGATCTTGCGTATTGGTGAGCGCTATGTGATGGCGCATGTCGGTAGCATCCTACAGTTGGGTGGAATCTCCCACAAATTGCACACCATCGGTGCGGATCATGCGCTGTTGAAGCCTGTTGCAGGCGGTGCGGTGCGGCGAGTGAACTGGTTTGGCTCCTCGCTTGAGCAGCTGCCATGAAGGTCGGTGTGCGCCAAATCGCCGATGCAGGCATGTCGGCCAGAGCGCTGAGCGACATCAGTCCCAGCCGCCAACCAGAGGTTGTCCAATGGCTACGTCTGCATGTTGACGAGCATTACTTGGTCAGTGAGGATGGGGAAGTGATCTATACCGACCAACCTCGGGCTCGCAATACGAAAGCGCTGGAGCAGCTGCTGAGCCGCTACTTGCAGCGTCCTCCACGGGTGCAATTGGTCAACCGAGCCATTTTTGATTCCTTCCGAGACTTGCAGTTGGAGCAAGGTCAAGAACGGCAGGTGATGACTGATCAGGTTGCGGCGACGGGAACGACCAAAGCAGTTAAAAAAATACTCGGGGATGCGATTGATGCCGATGCTAGCGATGTGCATTTGCGTGTGCGGGAGCGCGAGGCCAACGTGTTGTTGCGTATCTATGGCTCGTTGCTTAGCTATGAGACCTACAGCCGCGATGTCGGCCTGCGCCTCGCCCGCACTCTATTCAACCATTTCTCTCGATCCCGCGGTGATTTTAGTGAGCACATACCACTGGACGGAGCATTCAATTTTCACCATGCAGAGCAGCGCTATGGGGTGCGCCTCAATCTGATGCCGGAGTTGCGTGGTTGCACCATCGTATTGCGCATTCGCAATCCGCAACGACGGATCACTTTGGCGCAGGCTGGCTATACCAGTCAACAGATTGCTGCGATTGGCGAGTCTATGCGGGGTCATTGTGGTCTGTTGCTGTTTAGTGGCCCAACCAATTCTGGCAAATCGACGACCGTGGGTAGCCTGCTCGGCGAAGTGCCCGCAGAGCGTCATGTGCTGTCTATTGAAGATCCGGTGGAGCTGCAATGGCCGCTGGTTTCGCAGATCGACCTATCAAGTTTGCGCGACGATGTGTCGTTGGACGAGTTATTGGCCTGCACTGTGCGCCAAGATCCTGACTTGCTGGCTCTGGCCGAGATCCGCGATGCCAAAACAGCTCGCTACGCAGAAAACATGGCACTGCAAGGGCGCGCCATCATCGCCACATTACACGCCGACGGCGTGGTTGGTATTCCGGCGCGTTTGGAAAAACTGGGGATGGATCGTGGGCACTTTCATTTGCCGGGATTTTTGTCGCTCTTGGTAAGCCAGTTTCTGGTGCCTATGCTGTGTGTTCACTGCCGTGTCCAAGAGTGTATCAACAGCCATTTCAAGACGCGTTCACAGGCTCTGTTCGGCACTCCTCAAGCCACTGCATGGCGACGTAATCGGGCGGGTTGTGAGCGTTGTGTTGGCGGCTTTGCGGGGCGCACGGTGATCGCCGAGGCACTGCCGGTGGGGCGCGAGTTGCGGCAGCTGTTATTGCGCCGTGACTTCGATGGTATCCGCGACCATATGCGTGCTTTGGGCATCGCCGGTCGCCGTGACCATGCCCGGGAAAAATTGCTGGCTGGACAGGTGGATTTAGAGACCGTCGAGAACCATATCTCGCCCTTGGTGAAGGGGCGATGACAGTGCTCGATCGCTGGTCGTTTGGGCGTGTGGAGCAGACGGATTTCTTGGGTAGACTAGCCTCGTTGACGAGTAGTGGTCTGCCGCTACGCAGTGCGCTCGAACTGTTGAATGGGCACCCCCAATCGGTGGTTGAGCAGGAGCTGGCGCGGCACTCATTACAGAATCTCAGCCGTGGCCTGCCCTTTGCCGTCGGTTATCGGGAGATTGGTGGCTTTCCTCAGGACACGGTGGCACTGTTGGTCGCCGGTGAGGAGCGGCAGGGGATAGACAGCTTGCTACAACTGGCGTTGCGTGGCTACCGCAGTCACGATGATTCCCCTTGGAGTCTGATCGTGCTCGGCAATCTGCGTTGGCTGTTGACGCTCGGCGTGGTGAGCTTCATCGCGGTTTTTTTGTACCGGCAACGCGCACTGTTCAATAGTGTGTTGGGTAGTGAGATGTCCGAGGGGCGGCGTATTGTCTTTGCAGTCGGGAAGTTGTTACACGAACACGGTCTCGTTGTGGCGCTGATGGGAGTGAGTTTGCTGCTCGCGCTGGCATGGTTGCTACGCCATGAAACTGGGCCGTTGCGCGACCGCCTAGATCAGTGGCCGCTGTTTTCCGATTATCGATTCTATTTTAGCAGTCGCCTAGTGCCACAGTTCGCCAGTTTGTCGGCGGTCGGTCTGACTCCGCTGGAGACTATCAATACCTTGTTGCGCGTTTACAGCGGGCGTTATGAGCGACATCGACTGCACGCAGTGCGCACAGCCATTGCGGGGGGAACCGACTTGGCCGAGGCATTTGGTCAGTCATTGCTCAGCCGTCCCCATCGCTCGACGCTAGGGGTGTTGTGCGCTGTGTGGCCCGGTCAGGCCAGCCAGAGTTTTAAGCAGCTCGCAACTATCGTACAAAAGGATTTCCGCGCTCACTGCCAGCGCCATAGTCGTCGTTTTTGTGGCCTGTGCGTCGCACTGTCTACGCTACTGGGCTACGGCATCATTGACACCATTTACGCCACACCCGTGCCGACCTAATTCGGTGCGTGTTTGACACAGACCCGCCCATACCACCACCCGCTAGGAGTTCAGCACAATGATCCCAACCCCCGCCCCCTCCATCACTCACCACTATCCGCTACGCGCCATGCGCCAGCGCGGCCTCACCCTCATTGAGCTTGGCCTGGTGTTGCTGATTGTCTCACTGTTAGTATCCGGCATCTATGCAAAGGGCAACAGCATCAGCAATGAGGCAAAAATGCAGCGTGTGGTCGACGATGCTATTTTGTTGTTGACTAAGTCCACCGCCTACCGTGCAGACCACGGCGATTTCAGTGGCATCAGTATCAGCATACTGAACAGCACGGGCTATTCGACAGCGCCGATTATCAATGGCAGCGGTGAGAATCCATGGGGTCTCAACTACGCCCTGTCGGCCGATTCCAGTGATCATCAGTTGCTCAGCCTATCGGTGGCTGCCAACAGCGCGGCAACTTGCCTACGGCTGAGCAATACGCTTGATGGACTGGTCAACAATCAGCAGAGCATCAGCTGTGATACCGCCAATCACACAGTGCTGGTCAAGGTACGATGAGTGTTGTAGAGCTTGCTCTAGTGCTGGGCATCGGAGCCCTGTTGAGTGGCTCTTGGCTGCGTCATCAGGACGATGCGAACTACCTAGAGCAGGTGGCTGCCTTAGCGAATGTGTTGTCATTGGCGCTACCCAGTTATCGAGCCCATTGCGCCAGCTCGGTAGCGAGCATACCCCTGCCGCTACCGCCACCCTCCGCTCCGAGCTGGAGTGCCACTGTTTTTACCAGCGGAGTGGGGAGGCTTGAACTGCATGGTGTCGACCCACGCTATGCCCGGCGCTTGGCGAGCCGCTTCCATGGTCGAGCCAATGGGGAAGTGCTACATGTTCCACTATCAGAGACGGATAGGTTGCCATCCGCCAGCCACCAACGCCGCTTCCTGCGACAGTACGCAACTGGAGATGGAGATGTCTGTGCGTTGCGATAAAAGGGTACATCGCCACCGTGCGACAGGTTTTAGCTTGTTGGAGTTATCTGCTGTGTTAGCCATCCTGTCTGTATTGGCGAGTTACCACTACCCCGCCTTGCAACGGCATCTGGAGATGCGGGCGGTGGAGCAGACTTCCACCGGTGTGCGGTTAGTGGCTGAATTAGCCATCTCTTATTACCAGCAACACCAGCGCTGGCCGACTGATTTTCAGACGCTGGGGCGAGCGCTGGGCTTGGAGCACAGTTTGGTCAATCGCAATGGTTTTGGCTACCCCTATGCCCTAGAGATTTTCATGGAGCAGCTGGCCATTGTGACCCAAGTGGGAAACCACACTCAGGCGCAGCAGCTGCAACAGCTGTTGCGGCCTTTAGCCTCAGTGGTGAGCACGACCGTTACCGTTATCGTCCCCAGCCCGGGCACCGAGAGCACCCATTTGGCATTGCTGCCACTTGATGGATCGCGTTCTATGGCCGGCACTTTCAATCTGGGGGGACAGTCGATCGTCAATGTCCATTCGCTTAGCACGACCGGGCAAGCGGTGGTGAATGTGCGCAACCACGATGGCACGGGCAGGCTGAGTGCCGATATAGTCGAAGCTGACCAGTTTTCAGTGGTCGAGTTGCGCGCTCAACGGTTCATCTACGAGCCATGAGGGGGCGGTGGTGATCCGAGTGGCAATAGTCTTGGGCTTGGGCTTGGTCTTGTGCGCTGTATTGCTGAGTAGAGAGGGGATGGCCGCCATTTTTTTAGCCTGTCCCGAGCCACTGGCATGGCATCAATGGGACTGCGGGCTATTCCCCGATGATCCAGACATCATCCGCGTCCCCGCGCACAGCTCGGGCACGGTGGTGGCGCGTTGGGCGCAATTCGGCCCCCTCTATCCTTGGCGCATTATCAACCATAGCGATGATGATATAGCGGTGTTTTTACGCACCCCTGAGGAGTTCGAGAACTTCCGTAGCAAGGCAGCAGACGATCCCACTGTGGAGCTGTGTGAGGTCAAGAGCCGCGACTGGACTTGGCTTGGCGAACTCGGTCAATGCTCAGACCGACACG
>JABABF010000125.1 GCA_014238345.1 Gammaproteobacteria bacterium | reverse complement strand
TGCTCCCTCGTCCAGTTGCTCGGTGTTGGGTTGGGTCAGCGACAGGAAGAACTGCTCCAATCGATTGCGCACGGGTCGAATGCCCGTGACCCGCACCCCCGCAGCAGTCAGCGGTGCCAGGATGTCTTGCAGTGATTGCTCCCTATCCAGCACAATCTCCAATGAACAGTTGCTTTTTGCTTGTCGCTGTAGCCCGCTATCGGCCAGAGCGGCGGGGAGTGGCTGTTCAGTTTCCACCAAGAAGTATTGCTGCTCCATGCGCTGGGTGGCCTCGGACACGGTTCCATGGTGGACAATGTGTCCACGGTCGATTATGGCCAAGTGTTGGCACAATTCTTCGGCCTCCTCCAAATAGTGTGTGGTGAGGATGATGCTAACCCCTTCCTCGCGATTCAAACGACGCAGAAAACTCCACATGGAGTGCCGCAGCTCGAGGTCAACTCCAGCCGTTGGCTCATCGAGTATCAACAGCCGTGGGCGGTGCACTAGCGCCCGTGCAACTAGTAGGCGCCGCTTCATGCCACCCGATAGGGAGCGTGCTATTTCGTGTCGTTTGTCCCATAACGATAGTAGCCGGAGATAGTGCTCGGCGCGCTCCATCGCGACCTTGCGCCCAATGCCGTAGTAGCCTGCTTGGGTAACGACGATGTTCAGTGTAGATTCGAACATATTAAAATTGAGCTCTTGTGGCACAACTCCGACCACTGCCCGTGCAGCTGGGAAATCCTCGTCGATATCAATACCGAAGATACGTACCTTGCCAGCGCTCTTGCTCACCAGTGATGTGACAATACCGATAGTGGTAGATTTGCCTGCACCATTGGGGCCCAGCAAGGCAAAGAAATCGCCGCGCTGGACTTCCAAGCTGATTTGATTTAATGCCTGCAAGCCACCGGGAAAGGTTTTGCTGAGGCGCTCAATTGCCAGTGCTGGGGTATTCATTGTCAATGGCTATGGTGACATCTCAACTTGACGGCGGGTGATATACGATGCGGTGAGGCCACTCAGCAACCGACACTATGATGTCTGCGTATATAGAGTGGGGATGCACCGCCAGCAGGAGATAGAGAGCGGGAAACCGGTCTCGAACCGGCGACCTCAACCTTGGCAAGGTTGCGCTCTACCAACTGGGCTATTCCCGCATATACATCGCGTCCCCTGGGGGACTCGAACCCCCGTTACCGCCGTGAAAG
>JABABF010000124.1 GCA_014238345.1 Gammaproteobacteria bacterium | reverse complement strand
TTCATCGTCGGTTCCGAGACCCCGATTCATGGCTCCATAGCGTTGGCGGCGGTAGAAGATCGCTGGAAACTGGTGCAGCTCATCAGTGAGGATCTCACAGACATCACGGTGATCAATGAGCTTTTTGACCTGCATACCGATCCCAATGAAGAGCATGACTTGGCAACTGAGCATCCGGAGATTGTGCAACGCTTGGTGGGGCATGTCCACCATTGGCGCAGTCGCTATCCGATCAGCGGTACGCGCCACGAACTGATGCCGCCGCCGGGTTGGCGTGCGCCGCGCGATTGGAACAAAAGCATGAAGCGCTTGGATGAATTGCAGGCTGCGCCCGCACCGGGCATGGCACCCCCCAGCGCGTTGCCCTCGCTAGATCTTATGCATGGTGCTCGCGGGCGACTGATCTACGACTGCGACCCGCAGAGCGCCCCCGACGGGTTGTGTCGGCAGTAGTGAGAGTGCTGGTGGCGATGGTGCGAGTGGGGGGCGGCGCGGCGGCACAGCGCTCGGCTCAGCAGGGGGCATGGCTCGGCCTGCTCTGTCTAGCGCTGTCGCCGCTCGCTGCACCCGTGGCGCTGGCGGCCGAGCGCCCGAACATTGTGCTCTTGGTCGCCGATGATTTGGGTTGGGCGGATGCCAGTTACCGAGGCAGTGATATCGACACGCCAGCGCTGGATCGTCTGGCCAAGGAAGGCACTGACCTGCGCCGTTTCTACACCACGCCGATTTGCTCGCCGACCCGCGCTGCGTTGATGACTGGCCGCGACCCGGTGCGCCTTGGGGTCGCCTATAGCGTCATCCTGCCATGGCACAACCACGGCATCCATCCCGATGAGCATTTTATGCCCCAGAGTTTTAGTGCGGCGGGTTACCAGACCGCTATGGTCGGCAAGTGGCACTTGGGGCACGCACAGCAGACCTTCCACCCCAACGAGCGCGGATTTGATCACTTCTACGGACACTTGCACACCGAGGTCGGCTACTTCCCGCCCTTTGCCAACCAAGGTGGAGTGGACTTCCAGCTCAACGGAGTGACCATCGACGACAAGGGCTACGAGACCTATCTACTGGCGACCGAGGCACAGCGCTGGATTCGTCAGCGCGACAAAAAGAAACCGTTTTTTCTCTACATGCCCTTTATTGCGCCGCACTCGCCACTACAAGCGCCAGAGGAGCTGCTGGCCAAGTACCGTGATTTGCCGGATAAGCGCGGTCGCTCACGCAGCCCCTCCGACCGCACCAACCAATTTGGACGTCTGCGCGGGGCCCCCAGCAAGCGTCCGGTCTATGCGGCGGTGGTGGAGGCCATGGATCGCGCTATTGGGCAGGTGCTGGACACGCTGGATGCCGAGGGCATCGCCGAGAACACCATTGTGTTGTTTTTGAGCGACAACGGCGGCGAGGTGGTGCGTGCCACAAGCGGCGGTGACAACTCGCCGTTGCGCGGTGGCAAGGGTGGCACTTATGAGGGGGGTATTCGCGTCATGGCGATGCTGCGCTGGCCGGGTCAAGTAGCCCCTGGTTCGCGCTGGGACTCAATGATGACGGTGATGGATGTGTTTCCGACCTTGGCATCTGCCGCTGGGGTGCCCATGGGCAACGAGCGGAGCTTGGATGGGCGAGATCTGTGGTCGGAGATCCGCGATGGTGAAGCGGTGGCGCATGAAGGGCTGTTTGTGGTCGGCTCCGAGACACCGATCTACGGCTCGCTGGCCTTGGCGGCGATTGGTGAACGCTGGAAGTTAGTGCAGCATGTGAGTCAAGAGCTGACGAGCATCACTATCGCCACTGAGCTCTTCGATTTGTACAAAGACCCCAGCGAGTACAACAACTTGGCCGAGCGCGAGCCCAAGCGGGTGGAGCGCATGGCGGCCGCGATCAAGCGTTGGCGCAGCCTCTATCCGATCACTGGCACGCGCATCCACTTGATGCCGCCGCCGGGTTGGCGTGCCCCACATGACTGGGCGAGCTATCCACAGCGGTTGGAGAGCTTGCAGGACACTCCGGCACCGGGCATGCCGCCGCCCGAAGCGGTGCGGCTGCTGGATTACTTGCACGGCGAGCGCGGGCGGTTGATCTACGACTGCGAGCCGTGGTTGCTGGAAGGCGGGGTGTGTCGACCCTGATAGCGACGTTTTTATCAGATTCGGTCACCGCTACGGTTGAAGCGGTCAATTTCCACCAAATAGTGCTTTCCCCGCTGCGTTAGCTGGTAGCGCTGTAGTTTGCTACGTGGATGCTCTGGCACACTGAGTGCCAGTAGTCCCAAGCGGCGCAATTTGAGTAGCCCTCGCTTGAAGTTGCCAGTGCGCGAGCTGTAGCCAGCGACTGCCAGCAATTCTAGCCCGGTTGCCGACCCTGCCGCACAGGAGCGCAACACGCGCTGTTGCCACTCGGCCAGCCTGATGCTTGGCTTTTGGGGCGTGGTGGGGCGGTGCTCACTGTTTTCTGTTGTCGGCGGCTCGCGCAGCTCATGGTGCTGGCTATGTTGTTGCCAGCTGGGGTGGATTGCTTTGGTGGTGACGGTGTTTATGGCTGTGCTTCTACTGATACCGCGGTGTCGACATTCGGTTGCTGGGCGGTGTCGCCAGCGGCTGCTATGCCAGTTGCCGAGGGTGTGGTGCACGCCGTGACCTTGGGAGAGTAGCTGCATCTCTGTTGGCTCGGTGGGATGTGTTGCGTTGTCAGCCAACTACAGTGAGCCAATCAGCGTGGCAGGTCAAGCACTAAATAAGGGCACCTCACTAGTTATTTGATGCCGTGGAGGTCGTTGTCTAGCACTGCTGGTATGTCTTTGTCCTCTCGCTCAGCCTGAGCAGTGGCGGCACTCTGTGGCGGCTGTTTGTTACAATCCTAGACTCGGTGGCCGAAGCCGTGTTCATGCTCCGTGATCTGCTCGCCGCCGCGCTGTGTTGCGCTGAGGAGAGCAGTATTTTGGTCTTTCGCCTCAATGTCTCGTTGTTGCTGATGCTTACGGTGCTGGTACCGCCCACGCTGTTTGCTATTACCTATGTACTCTCAGCTCTCCACGGCCATGTCACTTGGTGTTTGCCGTTGTTGCATGGTTGCACAGACATCACCCATACGGCGCTCTATCCACCCGCCTCCTATCTGTTCACTTTTCTGCTGATGCCGGCGGCGACGAGCATGGCGCTACTCTTCTACTGTTTTTGTTTGCGGCTGGAGTCGCTGGGTGGCGATGCCGCACGGTTGCAGCTCATCTCTTCACTGGGCGTCACGGCCTGTGTGTTTCTGCTTGCCTCCACTGCGTTGATCCAAGGAAAGGAATACACAGCCTGGCATTTGCACACTATCTGCGCCAACAGCTTTTTTGTACTCATGCTCATCGCCCAGTTTATGTACTCACGCCTCAACTGGGGATTGCGCCATCGGGATAAACTGCGTGCCGTCTATCTTCGCTGTGCCTTGCACGGTGCCCAGATATTAGTGTTGTCTGCGTATCTGGGCACCAAGCTGTTCTGGCCCATTTTCTACAATAAGTCCTATCAGTGGTGGCTGACGCTCTCCATCATCGCCTGGTACGCTACTTTTCTGTTGGTGCGCTCGGACTCCCTGTCACTTGGGCGGTTCGGCAACGGTGTGCCGCCGTCAAGTCAGTCGTCATGAGCGATACGCCGACGACTATCGCCGAGCTATTGGAGCGTGCAGCGCAACACCATGGTGATCGCATCGCCATTGAGGACGGTGAGTGCCTGCTGAGTTTCCTTGCCTTGCGCGAGGCTGCTCACCGCGTAGCCCGCGCCTGCATCGTTATCGGGCTCAAGCCCGGTGAGCGCGCCGCCATTTGGGCACCGAATTTGTGGCAGTGGATTGTCGCCGCCCTTGGCATACAGTTGGCTGGCGGGGTACTCGTGCCGATCAATACACGGTTCAAAGGAGCCGAGGCGGGTTGGATTCTGCGCCGCAGTGGGGCGCGCTTGCTATTCACCGTCACTGATTTCCTTGATATTGACTATCTCGCCATGTTGCGTGACCAAGAGCTGCCAGAACTCCGCGAGCGCATCCTGCTCTGCGGTGTAGCGCCCGACACCACGGGCTGGGAAGAGTTTTGCGCCGCTGGTGATGCGGATACAGCGGCTACTACCGAACTGGAGCACCGCTGTGCACGAGCTAGCGGTGAAGATTTGTTGGATCTGATGTTCACTTCGGGGACTACTGGCAAGCCCAAGGGGGTACTCAGCGTCCATGCCCAAAACCTGCGCGTCTACGATGTTTGGAGTCGCACTGTGGGGCTCAATGCACAGGATAACTACCTAATTATCAGCCCTTTCTTCCACGCCTTTGGCTACAAAGCGGGTTGGTTGGCATCGCTACTTCGAGGTTGCCGCATCCTGCCGATGGTGCACTTTGATCAAGATGAAGTGCTGCGCCGAATCGCCGCGCAACGGGTGAGCATGTTGCCTGGTCCGCCGACCATCTACCAATCGCTATTGGCTCATCCACGGCGCACCGAGGCGGACTTGTCAAGCCTGCGTTTGGCGGTCACCGGTGCGGCTTCGGTACCCGAAGCACTGGTGCGCCGCATCCGAGATGAGCTGGGCTTTGACTCGGTGGTAACTGCCTATGGCCTGACCGAGAGCTGTGGTTGCGTGACGATCTGCGATGCCAACGACGACTCAGAGACTATCGCCACAACTTCTGGTAAGGCTATGCCGGGGATTGAACTGCGTTGCGTGGATGCCGATGGCCGCGATGTGCCGGTCGGTGAGCAGGGTGAATTGCTGGTGCGCGGATTTAATGTCATGCATAGCTATTTTGAGGATGCTGAGGCGACGGCGGCAGCGATTGATGCCGATGGCTGGCTCGCCACTGGCGATGTGGCAGTGTTAGATCAGCGGGGTTATATTCGTATCACTGACCGCCTCAAGGACATGTTTATTTGTGGTGGTTTCAACTGTTATCCAGCCGAGATTGAGAATACGCTGAGTGAGCGGCACGACATTGCTCAAGTGGCAGTGATTGGTGTCCCCGATGAGCGCCTCGGTGAGGTTGCACAGGCTTGGGTAGTGCCCATGCCGGGGGTCACCATTGACGAGCGGGAGTTGATCAACTGGTGCCGAGAACGGATGGCCAACTACAAGGTGCCGCGCACGGTGCGGTTGTGCGAAGCCCTGCCGCTGAACGCCGTTGGCAAAGTGCGTAAGCCGCAGTTGCGCGAGTGGGCTAGCGCAGTGGTGGAGGAATCGTCGTGATGGTGCGTGGTGGCGGTGCGAGCGCTGTCACCCTACGCGTTGTAGCTGTGCTGTGTTGCATGGCGGTGTTGCTGGCGGGTTGCCGCGCATTCCATCACCGGGGGCATGGTGTGCGCGGTGTGCCGTCACCTCACAAGGCGCGGGAGGTGGGGCGACCCGCACCGTGGCCAGTATTGCGTAAAGTGGCGGGCGTAGATCCTTATCTTGCCCAGAGGCGGCGCGTTGAGCGCTTGCTCCGAGATGATCAGCTGATCGGCTTCAAGGCGGGGTTGACTGGCCCCGGGGCTCCAGCGCGGTTTGCCTTGGCCGAGCCGGTATTTGGGGTGTTGCCGGGTCGCTCACGGATCAGGGCAGTGGCAGAGGGGCATTTCCTCGTGCCAGCTCAGCGTTACCGGCGGGCGATGATTGAGATTGAGTTGGCACTTATCTTGGGGCACGATGTCAAGCGGCCTTTCAGCTCCGTCGCCGAGTTCCGAGCGGCGGTGAGCTCGGTGGCACCGGCGGTTGAAGTGCCGGATCTAGGCTTTGAATCCAGTGATTTTAGTGGCCATGATTTGATCGCTAGCAATATTGCGTTGCGTCACTTTTTCATCGGTACGCCGCACACGCTACGCGATGTTGATATTGATGGCCTGCGCGCTGTGCTGCGCCGAGATGGGCGTGAATTGACGGTGGGTTTTGGTAGCGCTGCGATGCACTCCCAGTGGCGGGCGGGGATGTGGCTGGCAAATCGCGCATTGGCAGCGGGCTGGCCGTTGCGGCGCGGTCAGCTCTTGTTGACTGGGTCGCTCGGCCAGCTGGTGCCCGCCACACCCGGAGGCTTTTACACCGCAGATTTTGGCACACTTGGTGTGCTGCGCTTCGAATTGCGTGACCAGCGACAGAAGCCTGCAAGGTTGCGGCAGGGTCGGGGGCTACACGGTGTCCGCAGACCCGAGCGCCGCGCTGGCGGTGTCCGCGGGCGACCCTAGCTCTGACCTGGCGGCGGCTCGGCGGATTGTGTTTGTTAAGATAACGCCTCCGGCCACAGCCCGATCCTAGGATTCCACCGTGGAAAAGTTGATGTATCTCTTGTGGAAGAACCCCGACGAGGTGCGCGACGATTTTGC
>JABABF010000123.1 GCA_014238345.1 Gammaproteobacteria bacterium | reverse complement strand
CGCTGGCGGGCTTGTCGGCCTCAATTCCAGGGCTGGGCTTTGTGGTGGGGCCGTTGCTCGGGGGTTTGCTCTATGGGTTGGACCCGCGCCTGCCCTATATAGGAGCTGCGCTACTCTTGGTCCCATTGTCGGTGTATTGTTGGGGGTGGTTGTCGGATCGCTACGGCGCGGTGGCTTCCGAGGTGGTGGTCGAGGTTGAGCGTAGCGACACAGCCGCTAGCGGGGTTGTGTAAAATGGCAAGTGCTGCGGCAGATTTTGGTGGTGGCGGGCTAAAGGTGTGAAAGCTATGGTTGTCAGCCACTCTTTTTAGTCGAGTGTCCGGGTAGGAGAGGGAGCATTGCATTATGCGTATTGAATTGAATGCAGAGCAGCAGGCATTGCGTGACCGCATGCGCGGACACATCCGAGAACTGATGACTCCGGCACTGGTTGCGGAGTTGGGCATCAGTGGTTCCGAGGGTGGCGGCCCAGAGTTCCGCAAGGCGCTTAAGCAGATGGGCTCCCAAGGCTATGGCTACATCTCAATGGGGTGGAAGAAGGAACTCGGTGGTGGTGGTGCTACCCCCTTTGAGCAGTACATCTTCACTGAAGAGGTGATGCGTGCGCGTTTTCCCTATCCCTTTTTGACCACTGATGGTATTGGGCCAGTGCTGGCCGCCCATGCGGGGCCAGAATTGCAGGACACCGTAGTAGAGGGCATTCGCCGCGGCGAGGTGGTCTGCTCCATCGGCTACTCCGAGCCCAGTGCTGGCACCGATTTGGCTTCTTTGCGTACCCGCGCTGAGCGCGATGGCGACGAGTGGGTGATCAACGGTCAGAAAAGCTGGACCAGCCTTGCCAACATTTCTGATTATGTCTGGCTGGCGGCGCGCACTGATCCCGATCCACGCAAGCGCCACAAGGGGCTGTCGATGTTCCTCGTGCCCAATTCTGCCAAGGGGTTTTCCTTGACCCCGATCCATACGCTGGGCGGTGTGCGTACCAATGCGACATTTTTTGACAATGTGCGGGTGCCTGCTCACCATTTGGTTGGCGCGGAGCATCAAGGTTGGAAATTGATCACCAGCCAGCTGAATATTGAGCGGCTATCGCTGGCTAATGGCGGCTTTGCCTTGCACACATTCGATGTCCTCTGCGACTGGGCGGCGCGGGAACCCACAGCCGATGGCCGTCGCTTGATCGAGCTGCCGTGGGTGCAGGCCAATTTGGCGCGTATCTACTGCCATCTCGAAGCGCTGAAACTGATTTGCTGGAAGCAGGCGTGGGCTATGACCTACGACACCTTGGGCATGGCGGATGCCTCGGCGGCCAAGGTCTACAGCTCCGAGACTTTTATTGAGGTCTACCGGCTGATGATGGAGGTGGTTGGTGCGCGCTCACTGTTGCGCTTTGGGCAGGATCATGCACCGCTGAAAGGGCGGTTGGAGCAGATGTATCGCACCTCATCTATATTGACTTTTGGCGGGGGCACCAATGAGATCCAGCGCGATATTATTGCTGCGGCCGGTTTGATGATGCCGCGTGCACGCCGCGCCGGCTGAACCACTGTGGGTAGGGGGAGAGATTAGATGGACTTTAGACTGAGCGAGGAGCAGCGTGAAGTGGCTGCACTCTCAGAGCGCATTCTCGGGGATTACTGTAGCAATGAGCGTTTGCGCGAGCTGGAAGCTGAGAGCGATGATGGGCGCTTTGATGGCAAGTTGTGGGCAGCGCTGGCCGAGGCGGGCTTGTTGGGGGTGGCGGTCGGCGAGGCCGACGGTGGCATGGGCTTTGGCTTTGAGGCGCTCAGCGCCTTGATTGAGCAGAGCGGGCGCTATGTGGCACCGGCGCCACTGTTGCAGGTCTTGGTCGGTGGGGCGTTGCCGATCAGTCGCTTTGGTTCTGAAGAGCAGCGCAAGCGACTGTTACCGGGCATTCTGAGTGGTGACAGTGAGCAGTTGGTGGTGCCGGGCTTGCACGATCCCACCCCAGCCACAGCGACATTGCGTCCCGAATTGCGTGCCAGCACCTCGGCGGGCGGTGGTTGGCAGTTGCATGGGGAGATGTGTGCGGTGCCGTTGGCAGATCGCGCGGCGCGGGTACTGACTGCGGCAAGCATTGATGGTGGCGAGTCCATCGGGCTGTTCCTATTCGACCCCAAGGCGGCTGGAGTGACGATGCGACCACAGGTCATCACCACTGGCGAAAGCTACCCTCAGCTCAGCCTACAGGAGGTGCCAGTGAGTGCCGAAGATGTATTGGCCGAGGGCGATCAAGCGCGTACAGTGCTGGCGTGGGTAGCGGAGCGGATGACGGCAGCGCTGGCGATCCAAGCGCTGGGCATCGCCGAT
>JABABF010000122.1 GCA_014238345.1 Gammaproteobacteria bacterium | reverse complement strand
ACTCGGTGCCGCCCTGCCGCCCTACTGCCCGTGGTGGCTAACCGCCAGCGGCACCGCCTTTGCTGTGCTGATTGGTAAGCACGCCTATGGCGGCATCGGCTACAACCCGTTCAACCCTGCCATGGTCGGCTATGTGGTGTTGCTGATCTCTTTCCCGCTGGAGATGACCCAATGGGTAGCCCCGCGTGGCTTGGGGGTGCATGCACCACCTGGGCTATGGCAATCGCTGACGCTGATCTTTGGCCACAATACCGTGGACGGCATGACGATGGCCTCACCGCTGGATCTGGTCAAGCAACGCGGTGAGCTGCAGCTATCTGAACTGTGGTCGAACAACCCGCAATTTGGCCTCTGGGGTGGGCGTGGCTGGGAGTGGGTCAATCTGATGTTCGCCGGTGGCGGCCTGTATTTGCTGTGGCGGCGTGTTTTCCCCTGGCATGCCCCAATCGGCATGCTGGCAACATTAATCGTACTGTCAGCCATGTTTTATCACAGCGGCGCTAGTAACTCCACTGGATCACCACTCATGCACCTCTTTACTGGAGCGACGATGATGGGGGCTTTCTTCGTCGTCACCGATCCGGTATCCGGCTGTGCCAGCAATAGGGGACGGCTGTATTTTGGCATTGGTGTGGGCACTTTGTTGTTCATCCTACGCGGTTTCAGTAATTATCCGGATGGTATTGCCTTTGCCGTATTGCTGATGAATTTTTCAGCCCCACTGATCGATCACTATGTGCAACCTAGGACCTATGGACACTCCTCCCGCTGAGCCCGACCCACAGCTGCGCGATTTCGGCCACTCCATCGGTCGCAACAGCGCAGCACTGCTCATCATCGCGCTGTGTTGCGCGATTATTCTCGGCGGAACTGAGCTGATGACCCGAGAAGCTATCTCCGAAGCTCGCCAAGCTGTGGCCGTCGCGGCACTAAACGAGATACTGCCCCCGCACATGTACGACAACGATCTGCTACAAAATCAACGCATAATGACCTTTGACCACCGACCCAGCGTGATCTACACCGCTCGCTACCAAGGCAACGCTGTGGCCGTTATCATGTCTGCTAACGCGCCAGATGGCTATACTGGTGCGATAGAATTCTTGGTCGGCCTGCGGCGAGACGGATCGATCATCGGGGTACGCGTGACCCACCACCGAGAGACACCGGGTCTGGGCGACAAAATCGAGCTGCGAAAATCGCACTGGATTCTTTCATTTAACGGCAAATCCATGTTCAATCCCCCAGCTCCTCAGTGGCGAGTCAAGCGCGATGGAGGCACTTTCGACCAATTCACTGGTGCTACCGTCACCCCGCGTGCCATGGTGCACGCCATCCACAATACACTGCTCTACGCCCACCAACATCGTGACGAGCTATTCACCGACATAGCAGTGGCACCCGCCACTATAGCCGCCGACGACGGGGTCGGAGAACCCTGATGCGCTCTGGCGAATTGTGGCTCAACGGCCTGTGGCGAAATAACCCAGCCGTGGTGCAGCTACTGGGGCTGTGCCCATTACTCGGGGTCAGTAATTCCATGGTCAATGCACTGGGTCTAGGCATCGTCACCATAGCTGTGCTCGGCTCTTCGAACTGCCTAGTGTCCGTGGTGAGAAATTATGTGCCTGACACCGTGCGCCTGCCTATTTTCGTGATGATTATCGCCGCGTTGACCACTTGCGCTGAGCTGTTGATGCAGGCCTACGCCTACCCGCTGTACACCATTCTCGGCATATTCATCCCGATCATCGTCACCAACTGCATCATCCTCGCTCGCGCCGAGGCCTTTGCCCGCCGCAATGCCGTGCTGCCAGCCACCATCGACGGTTTGGCCATGGGTGCTGGCTTCGCCTCGGCATTGCTTGTGGTCGGTGCCATGCGCGAATTGATTGGCACCGGCGGTCTGTTCGCTAACATGGAGCTGTTGTTCGGTCAAGCCGCTCGCAACTGGCAGATATCCTTCGCCACCGATTACCCACAAGTGCTGGTCGCCATCCTGCCGCCGGGGGCTTTTTTGGCGGCGGGTTGTCTGATCGCCCTCTACCGCATCATTGATACCACACTACAAGAGCGTGCTACCGCTCGCGCCGCCCCGGTGAAAGCGGGAGCCAAACGCGTACGAATAACTGGCATTGTTCGTTAATGCCATTGGCTCTGCTAAAATTACCTGCTAGGCAGGGCTAGCCTTTATTAGATAAAGTGGCCAGCTTATGCAAGAGGCTTTTGCCCATGCCACATGTAGACAACCCACAGTATATTTCCAATATAAGGTAATTAAATGAGCCGGAGTCCAAACCAACAGTCTGTCCATTTGAGCGTCGATGGCAAAGATATCGAATTGCCCGTGCGCCGCAGTACGCAAGGGCAACGAGTGATTGAGATCGAGAATCTTCGCAAGGCAGGCATATTCACTTATGACCCCGGCTTCATCGCCACAGCCTCCTGTGATTCTAGTATCACCTTCGTTGATGGGGAGCAGGGCATACTGACCTACCGAGGCTACCCGATTGAGCAATTGGCCTCACATTCCTCACATCTAGAAACCTGCTACTTGCTATTTCACGGTGAGTTGCCCTCCGCCACCCAATTGGATGAATTCACTGGCAGTATCCGTCACCACACGCTGGTACACGAGCACTTGGTGAACTTCTTCCGGGGCTTCCACGCCGATGCCCATCCGATGGCGATGCTTTGTAGCGCAGTCGGTGCGCTGTCGGCTTTCTATCACAAAACCACAGATATCACCGATGCCGAGGATCGCGAGTTATCGGCCATGCGTTTGATCGCCAAGATCCCCACGCTGGCGGCGATGAGCTATAAACACTCCATCGGCCAGCCCTATGTTTATCCAGATAACTCCAAAGACTACGCATCCAACTTCCTGTACATGATGTTCAGCACGCCATGTGAGAGCTATCACTTAGACCCAGCCGTGGCACACGCAATGGATGTGCTGTTGTTGCTACACGCCGACCACGAACAGAACGCTTCAACCTCTACCGTGCGTCTGGCAGCCTCTTCTGGAGCCAACCCTTTTGCCTGTGTCTCCGCTGGCATCGCTTCGCTATGGGGTCCCGCCCACGGCGGAGCCAACGAGGCCGCCCTGCGCATGCTGATGGAAATCGGTGACGATAAGCACATCGGCAAATTCATCGCCCGCGCCAAAGACCCCGACGATCCATTCCGCCTGATGGGCTTCGGCCATCGTATCTACAAAAATCACGATCCCAGAGCACGCGTCATGCAACAGCTCTGTGCACAGGTGCTCGAAGCGCAGGGCAGTAGCAATAGCCCGCTGTTGCGCACAGCCCGCACCTTAGAGCGCATCGCCCTAGAAGACGACTACTTCATCAAGCGCAAACTCTATCCCAATGTGGATTTCTATTCGGGCATCATCTTGCAAGCTCTCGGTGTGCCGACCGACATGTTCACCGTTATTTTCGCCATTGGGCGCACCGCTGGCTGGGTTGCGCACTTGAACGAAATGCTCGGCACAGACTATCGAATCGGTCGCCCTCGCCAACTTTACACTGGCTTTACCGAGCGTGACTTCGTGCCACTAGAGCGCCGCGAAGGCTGATAGGGATACGAGGGCAACAGTGAGCTGACAGCTCAGGTTGCATCCCCCGCATCGCATAGCGAATCCCTCCGGATTACCGAACCCGCCATGCCGCGCCAATGGCTGCCACCGGGTGCCGTGGAAATCCCGGCCAATGACCATGAGTTACCCGCTGGCTTGGTCGGTATCGGCGGCACCTTAGATAGTGCCAGCCTGCTCAGCGCGTACCGGCACGGCTTATTCCCTTGGTTCCAAGCAGGCGACCCTTTACTGTGGTGGAGCCCTGACCCACGTGCAGTGTTGTATCCCGCCGCATTCCACCGCTCGCGCTCGTTGCGCCGACGCGAGCGACGCGGGGGATTTGAGTTGACAATGGATCGAGATTTTGCCGCTGTGCTAAAGGGCTGTGCCCACTGCCGACGCGACGATACTTGGATCACGCCACAGATGTGTACAGCGTATCTCGCTCTGCACCACTCTGGCTGGGCGCACAGCGTTGAGGTTTGGGACGAAGACGGCTTGGCAGGCGGCCTATACGGTGTGGCGATAGGCGGCTGCTTCTTCGCCGAGTCGATGTTCAGCCGCATGACAGATGCCTCCAAGCTAGCACTGTCGGGGCTGTGCCGACGCTTGGCGGCATGGGGTTTTGCTTTGGTGGATTGCCAGCTCCCTAGCGAGCACCTACGCTCACTGGGGGTGCAAGAAATATCGCGGCAGCGCTTTATGAGAGAGCTGACGGCGGAAGTTGGGCGCAAAACGCAGTGGGGGGCAATGGCAGGAATTTCAGTGCATTCCAGCCAGCTGATCTAGCAAACCGCATCACTCTTTGTTATCTAAGCGGGCATTGATATCAGCATTATCTTGGGGATTAAGAGCAAATGTGTATTTTGTGTCAAGTTCGACAACCGACACCAGAGTCTGGTTTGCCAATCTCACACTCTGCGTCTACACCAACAATGCCCAAGCTGTATTGGTGGCAGTATTGGTCAATAGAAGAGGGCTTCTCCGACCCCTTCAAGTAGCGCTTAACCGTGCTCCTAGCCAGTAACACTCATCGCAATCAGAGTCATGAGGCATGATTGTCTCGCACTGAAGCTGATCCCCGCCCCTTAATTTCCTCCATCTCTGGGCAAATTACAGAGCAGTGGGTCAGTTGAATGCCTTTATACGTGCTTGCGAGTCGAAAACAGCCCTTCCTCAATCAAACCCACTCGATTGGCTACGCAACAAAATCGCTCCACATAGTCTCGCCACGACCAGGCATGAAACGGAGCCCCAATAAGTAGAGCCTGCATCCCTGAATATCAACCTACCTCAGCCAACCACCGCTCGGCCAAGCTCTCGCCGATGAGGCTCAGCTGCTCAGCATTGCTACCCATCAGCAACTCCACTTTTTTGCTCCACAGGCAGTAGCGCCACAGATGGTAGTCGCGGTCGACACCCATGCCGCCGTGCAGATGCTGAGCGGCATGGCTCACCCTGTGGCAGGTGTCGCCAGCCCAAACTTTGGCCACGCGCACCGCAGCTGTAGCATCCTCTTCCCGATCTAATAACGAGACCGCTTGCATCACCGCCATTTGCAGGCACTGCACATCAATATAACAATTCGCCGCCCGTTGCCCCACCGCTTGGAAAGTGGCGATCTTGACTCCAAATTGCTCGCGCTCAGCGGTATATTGCGCAGTGATCTGCATCATT
>JABABF010000121.1 GCA_014238345.1 Gammaproteobacteria bacterium | reverse complement strand
CGGAGCCGAGCAACGGGCGGTGGCGTGCATCATCGGCGCTGAACCGAGCCCGGCCTCACTGGAGAAGATTGCCCGGCGGATACCTGTGATGATCACTGTGCCTACCACGCCGCCAGCCGCCGCTGTGCCACTGAAAGCATCGCTGAAGATGATGCTTAACACGCGTGGCATGTCGGCAATATGCCACAGGCAGATGCCCAGTGCAGTGAGTACATAAATTCCGCACAGCGGCGGCTGGCGGCGTGGTAGGCACAGTGATCATCACAGGTATCCGCCGGGCAATCTTCTCCAGTGAGGCCGGGCTCGGTTCAGCGCCGATGATGCACGCCACCGCCCGTTGCTCGGCTCCGATACGACAAGGCTATGTTGCCCTGTTAGAGCCTTTTATAGACACCCTGATCGTGTGTTCTGCCACTGGTTTTATCATCGTGCTGAGCGGCTTGCACAGCTCGGCTACAGGACTCGGTGGAGCTGCGCTGACCGCCGCCTCTTTCGAGCAATTCCTGCCGGGTTTTGGCAGTTACTTCCTCGCTATTGCCGCTACGCTATTTGCCTTTTCCACGGCGATTGCTTGGTTCCACTACTGCCAGACATCCGCACGCTATCTATTTGGCGACAGAGCCCTAGAGCCGATCAAATGGCTGTTTGTGGCGGCTGTCTTTGCTGGTTCAGTATGGAAATTAGAGATGGTGCTGGCCTTCACTGACATCGCTTTTGGCCTGATGGTTATCCCCAACTTATTTGCCGTCATCATGCTCTCTGGAAGATTACGCGATATGATGACAGAGTTCGAAGAAGAGCGGAGTCAGCGTCGCTGATTTGCAATGTACGCCAAAACAATTGATTGCTAGATCCATTATTTTGTTGAGATTATCCTGCCACCACATGCAGATAAATCTCAACCGCTCATCGCCACTGTAGTGTTGGTGGAAGAACAACATAATCCGGCACGCTAAGCAACCTGATATTGATTTTAATATTAATCCTACTACTCCCTATTTTTTCCATCTTCTCTTATGACTATGAAAAACATCACATGTTCTTAACAATAAATTGCCGCAAGATGACCGGACATCTGAGTTCGAAATTTTTGCAATTAAACCATCATTTAATATAAAGTTAATAAATGATTTTTTTGGACAGTTAGCACTAATAAAGATAATAGAATAAAATACTATGGATACTGTAATCAGCATTCTTAGGGAAAAATATCTACATGGCAAGTAATCTTCAGAATGCCTTCACTAGATATTGATAAAACCCTTATTGATTGACTTGCTTGTAGTAAAATACAAATGTCCAGATAGGGAATGTAGCGGATCGGATCTGCGTTAGCAAATACTCAGCGCACATGGCTTTGCAACACACTACATTTAAAAGGAGAATGCCCCATGACCACTGATTTAGACCCCGCCAAATTATTGCCCACTGGTCGCTATCTTGAAGTGGGTGGTGGCTATCGTATTCACTGCCTAGAGCAGGGCAGTGGTGATACAGCGGTGGTGTTCCTGCACGGCTCTGGCCCCGGCGCCAGTGGCCACAGCAACTTTCAGGGCAACTATCCGGCCTTTGCCGCCGCTGGTTGCCGCACATTGGTGCTCGATCATATTGGCTATGGCCTGTCCAGCAAGCCAGACGATGTGCGTTACACACTGGAGTTCTTTACCGGGGTGCTGATGGAGGCGCTCGATCAGCTCGGTGTTGAGCGCTTCATACCAGTGGGCAATTCGCTGGGCGGAGCCATTGCATTGAAGATGGCTTTGGACTATCCCGAGCGGATTGAACGGATGATCCTGATGGCTCCAGGCGGTGTTGAAGATCAGCCGGCCTATTTCAAGATGCCGGGGATGGCGGCGATGCGCGAGTTCTTTATCAGCGGCATCACGCCAGATGAACACAGTCTGGGCGAGCTGTTGAAGCACTTGGTCTATGACCCGGCGCACATCACGCCGGAGCTGGTGCGCCAGCGCTTGGCTGTGCACCGTCGACAGACCCCAACGGTCATCACGACGATGGAAGTGCCCAATATGACGGAGCGTTTGGCTGATATTCGCTGTCCAGTGTTGGTATTCTGGGGGGTCAATGAGGGCTTCATGCCCCTTAGCGGTGCGCTGACTTTGGCGCGCGGCTGCCCCGACAGCCGCGTCATCCTGCAGTCCGCCTGTGGCCACTGGGTGATGGTCGAGCACCGCGAGCTGTTCAACCAGACCTGCCTTGATTTCCTCGGGCTGGGGCGAGGCTAGGTGGTGGCGATGGACGCGGCACATTGCCGCCAGCTGGGCGAGGAACTGTACCAAGCGCTACGCGGTTGCTATACGCTGGAGCCGCTGAGCGAACGCGAGCCGGACATTGATATTGACGATGCCTATCTCATCTCGCAACGTATGGTAGCCTGCCGAATTGAGGCTGATGGTGAGCGCATTGTCGGCAAGAAAATTGGGGTTACCAGTGCAGCTGTGCAGGAGATGCTCGGGGTTTTTCAGCCGGATTTTGGGTTTTTGACCGATGCCATGGAGTGTCCAGATGGTGCCGCCATAGGCATTGAGGGACAGTTGATACAGCCCCGCGCCGAGGCCGAGATTGCCTTTCGTTTGGCGCGGGATCTGCGGGGGCCGGGGGTGAGCGAGGAGGCAGTGTTGGCGGCGACCGCCTACATCACCCCCTGTTTTGAGATCGTCGACTCCCGCATCCGCGATTGGCGCATTCGCATTCAGGACACCGTTGCCGACAACGCATCCTGTGGGGTTTATGTCCTGGGCGTAGCGCAGCTGCCCCCGCAGAGCCTGGAACTACCGGCGCTACGGGTGCAGGTGTACAAGAATGGCGAATTCCTCAGCGAGGGGTTGGGCTCGGCGGTGCAGGGCAACCCGCTGACGGCGGTGGCGTGGCTGGCCAATACGCTAGGTCGTTACAACATACCGCTCCTTGCTGGCGAAATCATTTTGTCCGGCTCGCTGGTGCCGCTTGAGCCCGTAGTGGCTGGGGATCAGCTGCGGTTAGAACTTGAGGGCGTGGGTGCAGCGCAGGTGTCGTTTTGCTGAGCGCATTGGGTCATAACAATAGTGCTGTGGCGGTGATGAGGCCGGAGACGTGGTTCTTGCGCCTCGCCCGCAATTGCGTTAATATAGAGATTGGGTGGCCTTGTGTCTGCCTGTTTCCTTGAAAACTAAGGAAGCAGGAGCCAGGGGCATTGGGCACTCCAAAAAACACAGCGGTGAATTTATTCAATTCATATTGCCACAAAACATGCCTTCATCAAGGAGACTTCCAATGATTCGCGCAACCTGCATCACTTATGATCAAAGCACCTCAGCTGTGCGCAGCAACCGCAACCGCAATGGTTGGGCTTGGCTCTTGTCGGCCCTTGTGGCTACGCCAGTCGCCCCAGCCGCTGTCATGGCGTTCTTGGCCGTGGTCGCGCCGCTAGGTGCCCAAGCGCAGGAGCGCCGCCTTGAGGAAGTGGTGGTCACTGCGCAGAAGCGAGAGGAATCCTTGCAGGATGCCCCCCTAGCGGTTACCGCACTCAGCGGCGATGACCTCACCGAACTTGGTGTCATTGAGATTGGCAACGCTACCAAAGCCGCCCCAAACTTCACTGTGAGAAAGCAGACCGCCAGTCATTCCAACTATTCCTTTGCTGTGCGCGGGATCAGTGCGGGTGAAACTGCACTGGCTGTGGATTCAGTGGTCGGCTTGTATATTGATGGTGTCTACTTGGGGCGGATGACTGGTAGCGCTTTTGATATCGCCGACACCGAGCGCGTTGAGATCTTGCGTGGCCCACAGGGCACACTGTATGGGCGTAACGCAGTCGGCGGGGCGATCAACATCATCACCAAAAAACCGCAGGGCGAACTGGGTTTCAGCCAAGATATCAAATTCAGCGACGAAGGCTTGGTTCGCAGTCAGACTACGGTGGAGACGGACAGCTATCATCTGGGCATTGCCGAGTTGGCGGCGCGCCTCTCCTATGCTTACTGGGAGCACTCGGGTCACCTCAACAATGCCTTCCGTACGGCCACTCCGGGAGTGGATGATTATGACTTGATTGGCGACATTGAATCCCATGCCTTTAAATTCGCTTTGCACGGCGATCTGAATTTTTTCGAGGGGCTCAGTTTTGACTATAGCTACGACAAGTCCGAGAAGGATGGCAACCCGCAACTTACCCAGATTTTGAAGACGGATAATTTCACTGGAGGTAACATCCCAGAATCTATTCAGCCATTGCTGAGTCAAGCGGCGGCAATCGCTAGTGCCGAACGGTCGGGCACGGTGGAAAATCGCTATGCCCAAAATGAGACATCGGATCAAGAAGGGCACGCCTTCACACTCACTTGGGACATCGGCGACAACACGACTTTCAAATTTATTACTTCGGTGCGCGAATGGGATGCAGGTATTCCCAATACAGGGACTGACTTTGCCTCGTTTTACTACCAGCCAGCTCCAGGCCAATTTGGCCGTCTAATTGATCCTCTTGGCATCCAGGACAATGCTTCTCTGCAGGCGCTGGGAATCAATGTGACCAATGATGGCAGCTTGGCGGCGGGTGGCGGCTATGTGCATAACGGACAATTGGTATCCTTATTCCGTGCTAGTCGAGAGAGCCATCAAGAACAATCCAGCCATGAGTTGCAATTGCTGGGCGATCTGTTTGATGATCGTTTGAGCTATGTTCTCGGCCTGTACTTCTTCGAAGAAGAGGCCAGCGAGGACAACCAACAGTACACGGCTTATCCAGGTTCAGCGCTGGCCTTTGTGGGTGGGGTGGGCACGGCTTACAATGCCGCCGACCTGACCCCGACTCAACAAGCGATATTGCCAGCTATTTACCCTGGTGGCTTCACTTTCCAAGGCTACGGCAGCGGTGCACTCTGTGGGGATCCAAACCTAGTTGCTGGCGTTACTGACTTGTCCGGAATCTATGGTGTGCCAGCTGACACGGTCACCATCGCTAATGCATGCTATGGCACTACTGTTCTTGGTGGCGCGGATGTTTTCTATTACACGACCGACAACGAAGCATTGGCTTTTTACACTCAGCTTAGTTACGCTGTGCGGGATGATTTAGATTTGGCTGTCGGCTTGCGTTACACTGAGGATGATCGCTCTGCCACATTGCGTTACAGCGGATTAAAATCCTCTCCTAGTGAAACGGTCGACACGGTACCCGCCTCAGCGGCTTTTGATAAGTTCACTTGGGATGTGGCATTGAACTGGCAGCTGACTGCTAACCAGACACTCTATGGGCGTGCCGCTACTGGCTATCGGGCAGGGGGCTTCAATGTCCGTGCTCCCAGCGCGGATGTTTTTCAGAAACCGTTTCAGGATGAGAACAGTACCAGTTATGAAATTGGCCTAAAAGGCGAATGGCTGGAGAACACCCTGCGCATGAATATGGCGTGGTACTACACGATCTATACAGATCGTCAACTGTCCACTTTCTCGCCCTCGCTAGCCGGTGCAACCAGTATCATCTCCAATGCCGGTGAGCAGGTCAATCAAGGTTGGGAGGTTGAGGCCACCTATTTAACCCCCATAGAGGGTTTGACGGTGGGGGTCAATTATGGTTATTTGGATGCCTATTTCAGCAAAGAGCCAGCATCTGCTGCGCGTGGTCAGACGGACGGAACCCGCTTACCCGGCGGCGAAGTGCCCTATGCGCCGAGACATACATTATTCGCGTGGTTTAGCTACGAATGGCCCAACACATCCATCGGCCCGGTCAACTTCCGACTGGACTATGACTATGCGGGCAAGTGGACGCTGAGCTCGGCGATTGATAGTGATCATGCGGTCAACGCTGCCACCGAAAGAGGCTTGGTCAACATGCGCCTCTCCTTTACCGATGTCCCGACGGATCAACTGGGCTTACCAGGTGAATTCCAGATGGCAATTTTTGGCAATAACATTACCGGTGAAGAGTATCGGGAGTTCATTATTCCTTTCGGTACTTTCGACCTCGCCGTTTACGGCGAACTGTCCAGCTGGGGCATGGAGGCTGCCTACCGCTTCTGAGCCGAGGGTATTGGGAGCGAGCTAGGATCTATGATCGTAGGTACGACATGAGGAGCCATCAATGAATTACGCTATGTCGGGTGCCCTGTGCTAGATGCCCTGATGGCTGTTGCTGATAAGCCCTGTGCATATAAAGAACAAGCTACAGACATTGAAAAAAAATATTAGCCTTGAGTGAAATATGTCCGCATGGACAGGTTCATCTGGTTGTGCCCGGCTAGACACAAATGCGAGCTGATGCACCTAATGATGAAGGCAGAGACCCAAAATAGCGCGCGAGCGGGCGCGCCGCCAGAATGGAGTTCAGCCAACCGTGTTTCATGTTACATGCAAGCAATATATACAGCAATTAATTTCACATGTTGAGATGTTTGATGCTGATTTCCCTGTAGTGGCTAGAAAAAATGAGGAAGACATTTCTGAACGCTCTAAAACAGATTTTTGCCAGAAAATCACCACCATATAGCTGTGATCCTCTTCGTTATGGTCATCTAATAAGGTGGATGCTACTCTGACTGCCGCTCAAATAGGAGCTGCCCTATTGATCAATTCGTGCGGACTCAGCCATACCATTGCCTGGGTCCCGCCGCGTTCTGGCTCTCCCCACACCTCCTCCAGACAGAGCTACTGTGGCCGAGCTAAGCACATCTAACCGACCCTGGGTCATCATCACCCCAGTCTACGAGGACGCGGCATCCTTTATGCAATGGTGTCAAGAGATTGCCGCCGCCGAGCTGCCGGTCACTCCCTATATTGTGGCAGTGGACGATGGCTCAATTAGGGCGGCTCCACAGATCCAGCATATTGCCGCAGCGGGTCTGCCGGGTCGTATTCTGCGTCTTAGGCGCAATGTTGGCATGAATGTCGCCATCGCTGTCGGCTTGGCGCAGGCGGCAGGCAAGCACGGTGCCGATGCGCAGTCGTGGGGCGGCGCTGCGGTACTCGACTGCGATGGCGAAGATGTGCCAGCGCAGCTGCCGACCCTGCTGGCGGCTTTGGTGAGCGAAGACGCGGATTTTGCGGTGGCGGCTCGCCGAAAGCGTTCGGAAGGCAGGCGCTTTCGCCTGCTCTATTGGGTCTACAAACTGATCTTCCGCATCCTTACAGGTCATGTCATCAAATCCGGTAATTTCATGGCCTGTCGCCCACGCGGCCTCGCCAGATTGGCAGTCATGTCAGAGAGCTGGAGCCACCTGCCCGGGGCGGTCATCCGCTCCAAATTGCCGCGCACCGAGGTGCCCTTAGATCGCGGCTTACGCTATGCGGGAACTTCGCATATGTCACTTATTAAGCTGATCCTGCACGGGGTCCGTGCGGTGGCAGTGTTTGGCGATGCGGTACTCACGCGGATGACCGTTGTCTGTGCCTGCTCAGCGCTGCTTAGTGTGATGATATTCGGCGTTGCTGTTACGCTCAAACTGACTGGCATAGCAACCCCCGGCTGGCTGACCTTTGTCACGGGCTTCGCCGTGATGGTATTTCTGCAGACGGGTATCCTGACTTTGATTACCTTGTTAATGGGGGGGACGAATATCCACTCACTACAGCGCATGCACGAGACCGCCGATGCCTTGGTAGCGAGCGTTGAGCACACGGGTGAGCAGGTGCTGGCTGACGATGCCCAGTGACGCACAGCGCCCATTGCGTTTTGTGGCAGTCGGTCTGTTTGCCACGGCGGTGCATTATCTATTGTTGTTTTGGTTGGTGGAAGTCGTCGCAGTGCGCCCGATCTGGCTGGCCAACTTGCCCGCCGCGCTACTTGGCATAGTGAGCAGTTTCATCGGCAACTACCGCGTGGTTTTTTGTGCAACGATCGGAGAGGCGGGCACGGCGTTGCCGCGATTTCTCTCCGTCTACGGCCTGCTGTGGCTCGGACACGGTGCTCTGATGCTACTGTGGGTCGACTGGGTGGGGTGGTCGTATCAAGTCGGCTTCGTGCTGATCACTTGCACCATGGCCGTGCTGAGTTACTTCTTTAATGCCCGCTTCGTGTTCCGGCTGCAGGGATGATGGCATAGGCAAAAGCCATCTGTTGTGCGTTTGGTCGCGGCGACCAAGGGAAAATCTCAGTGCCCCAGTCGCTGGTGGTGACCCCCCGCGCCACCATCAGCTGCGCCAAGCTCTCATTGGGTTCCTGTGCGGCTGGCCAGACAGCTAGCGCCCCGGCGGCCAATTGCTCAGCGGATACCCAGGGTGACTTCAGCGTCGAGCCATCGATCACGACGCTGGCTCCCTCGGTTGGTAGCGCGATCAACCCAGCCTCCCAGATCGGCCCGGCGACGAGGCGCAGTGGTCGCCCCCCGGTGCGTTGTGTGTACAGCGATTGGAAGCGGTTGGCGATGATGGCTTGTGGGTAATTTCCTCGGGTCGGCTTGTCTCGCCAGCTCGGTATGAGGGCGATGCGCGCGGTGTAGACACAGGGTAGCAATACCAGCAGGACACAGGCGATGGCGCTGAGGCGCCGCAGAGCGAGTACATCAAGGCGACCGGGTAGCCACACCAATAGCAAGAGTCCAGATAGACAGAACATCGGTATGCCCCACCTATCTTTAAGCCCTATGGAGCCGAACTGCCCCAACAGCACCACTAACAAAACTGGGACGAGCCCCATCCAGCTCAGAAAAAATCGCGCCCGACGCGTTACCGGGTGGGTTATTGGTGCCACGGTGGATCCCCGCCGTAGCAGACCCGTAGCGGCCGCCATTGCTAACAACACGCTGTGTGCAGCCATTTGCGCCAGCAGGAAATTGGGCCATGTATCTGCGCTGACCACACGGTTGTGGGCGTAGCTCAACGGCAGAAAATCGCTACTCCATAGAAAATAGAGCTGCGGTGATGCCACCAGCACCGAGCAGAGTAGCGCCAGCCACGGGCCACTGCGGCGAAAACAGCCCCGCTCGGCCCACAGCAACCAGCCGAGCGCCGTCAATAGTAGCAGTCCCGAAAAGTACTTCGCCCATAGTGACAGCCCCCCCGCGACCCCCAGCACGACCCACCACAGCAGGCGCTCACTGTGTACCGCTCGCCACAGAGCGAGTATTAGGAGCGCCCAGAGTGGCATCTGTAGCATATTGTGATTGAATTCTGGAGATGCCAACGAGGTGTAGAGAAGGCCGCTCAGTAGCAAGCTCCCCGCCAAGCCATGTGCGCTACCCAGCAGTTCGCGCCCGAGCAGGAACACACAATAAAAAGTGGCAACAACCGCTAACTGGGAGACCAAGTAGGGAAGCCACATCGCGGAGCCGAAGAGCTGCTGCATCGCTTCCAGTACCAGTCCCGGCCCATTGGGATGCTTGAAAGTGGCGACTACCCCTTCGCGCCCCCAGACCATCATTTCCACCACATCAAGCGGTGGTGCGCGGTGTCCCAACGCTGGAGCCAGTGTCCAAGTCAGCAGTTGCAGTGCGCACAGCCCACAAAATATTTGCCACTGGGTGGCTTTATCTCCAAGATCTATGCTGCTTGCTGGCATGGTGCGATCCTCTCCTCTGTGAGTCTCAACGGCAGTGCCTATATCAGGCTAAAAATTAGACCACAGATGTTGCTATCACAGACCACGGTTGCCGCCTATCACAGTATAGAGCACGGGGGTGCTTGAGTGAGCCATTGATGAGTGGCTGCTTATCCGCTGGTGCAAGTCGCGTACTGAGGGGGCGGGCATGGCCTTGCTATCGTGTCGGTCTCCCCCTGTCCAGAGTCCATGCTATATTGATACTTTGCAAGACGGATCGGGGAATTGGCGAGATGACCGAAGAGCAGCTCACAGAGCAAGAAATCAATGAGATGAAGGGGCAACGCTCCACGCCCAAGGTGGCTGACCAAGCGGCAACACAGCGCGATTTGACGGCCTGGTTCACCCGCCGCCTTGAGAGCGAGGGCGGTAGCGAGGTGGCTATCCCCTCGTTCCAGGTGCCCGAGAGTTCGGGGATGTCGAATATTACCCTCCTGTTTCCGCTACGCTGGCGCGATAGCGATGGCCGCCAGCGCGAGCGCCGTTGCGTCGCCAGGCTACGCCCAGCGGGTCAGCGCGTGGTGTTTCCAGACTACGATCTGTCAGTGCAATATCGTCTGATGGATGGCCTCAAAGGGCGGGTGCCAGTGCCACTGTTGCTGGGCTTGGAAGAAGATGCCTCGGTACTCGGCCAGCCCTTCTATGTGATGGAGCATGTGGACGGCATCGTGCCGCCAGACATCCCGCCGATGCACATGGGAGGATGGGTATACGACGACACCACGCCAACCGAGCGCGAGCACCTGTGGTGGATCGGCCTTGATGCGATGGCACAGGTGCATTCGGTCTCTTGGCGCGAAGATGGTTTTGATTTTCTGTTTGGGCGCACACCGGGGGAGACAGCGCAACAGCAGATTTTCAGTTATTGGGAGCACTACCTACGCTGGGCACCCGAAGATGTGCCAGTGCCAGAATACGAGCGTGCCTTTGAGTGGTTCAGCGCCAACCGACCACCGGACGATGAGGCGCACACGGGTCTGTGTTGGGGCGATGCGCGTCTTGGCAACACCCTGTTCACACCGGATCGGCGCGAGGTGGCCGCCGTATTGGATTGGGAAATGAGTGTGATCGGTGACCCAGTGCAGGACTTGGGCTGGTGGCTGTTTTTGGATCGTTCGATGAGTGATGGTCTCGGTGTGCCACGCTTGGAGGGCTTCCCCGGGGAGCGCGAGAGCATTGATTACTGGGCGCGCACGACGGGTCGCGATCCCGGAGCCTGCAAGTATTATCAAGCATGGACCGCATTCAACTTCGGCTTGATCATGATCCGCACCTCGTTGTGTAGTGGCCTGGATCCACTGGCCACCAATTTTGTGACTCCGCTGATGGAGAAGACGCTGGCCGAACTCAAGGGCTGATCTTGCTAAGGGGATGTGGTGTCCTAGGGGAGGCTGGAACACTGTTTTGATGTGCTGATCGCGCTTGATGAGTACATGTTGCGGCGCTAGAAGCACTCACTCGGCAGGCTATAATTTACCGCGAGAGGCGTATTTAGCTGGGTTTTAAGGTGTCCACAGAACGCATACTAACGGGCATTACCACGACGGGAACACCGCATTTGGGAAATTATGCCGGAGCTATTCGTCCGGCCTTAGCGCTGGCCAATGATCAGGCAGTGGAGGCCTTTTATTTCTTGGCGGATTACCACGCTCTGGTCAAGTGCCGCGATGCCGCGCTCATGCATCGCTCCACATTGGAGGTCGCCGCCACTTGGTTGGCGCTGGGTTTAGAGCCCGAGCGCATGATTTTTTACCGCCAGTCGGATGTGCCAGAGATCTTTGAGTTGCATTGGATACTCAGCTGTTTGGCCGCTAAAGGGCTGATGAACCGCGCCCATGCCTACAAGAGTCGGCGTGAGGAGAACTTGCGTAGCGGAGAGTCGGCAGATCCCGACCAGGCGATCACGATGGGACTTTACAGTTATCCTGTGTTGATGGCGGCGGATATACTGGCGTTTAGCGCAGACCGTGTACCAGTGGGTCAAGATCAGTTGCAACATGTTGAGATGGCGCGCGATATCGCTCAGCGCTTCAATCATCACTATGGCGACCTGCTGGCTCTGCCCCGTGCCGAGCTGCCAGTTCACGGGCGCTCCATCGAAGGCTTGGATCGCCGCAAAATGAGCAAGAGCTATGGCAATGTGATCCCGCTTTTCGCTGCGCCACAAGAACTGCGCCGTCTCGTGATGAAAATCCGCACTAATTCACAGGCTCCCGGTGAGCCCAAGGATCCAGAGCAGTGCGCCTTATTTTCGATCTACGCCGCATTTGCTACCGAACATGCTATCGCCGAGCTGCGCACACAATATGCCGCTGGCATCGCTTGGAAAGAGGTGAAAGATTGTGTGTTGGCCTTGCTAGATGATTTGCTGACTGAGCCCAGGCGACGCTATCGGGCGTGGCTCGACGATGGCACCGCAGTTGAACGGCTGTTGCAGGACGGTGCAGCGCGTGCGCGCAGTAGTGCCGCCCCGCTACTCGCCCAGGTGCGCGATGCCGTCGGCATGCGCAGTTTAGGAGGGCGCTAAGATGGTGATGGCGGCACTGGCAACGGTGCTTTATCTATTGGTCTACACCAACCTCGGATTTCTCTTGGATATTTCGTTACTATTTTCGATTGTGCCGGTGGTCGGCATTGCCATCGCCTTATCTGTGTTGCATCGCAGTGGTCGCGATACGGATGAACTGTTGCTATTACTCAATCAATTGACGCTACTAGTGGTGGCGCTGGCCTTGGTGTCCAGTGCTTGGGCGGTGCTGGGTGATCGCCCCATTGTGGTGGTCGGACGCTTGTTGCCGCTGTTTATTGCCACGGTGGCGTTGTATGCCTACCACGGAGCATTGACTGAGCGCAGCACACCGCTGGCCGCACCGCTGGAGCGTGCCGCTCGGTTGCTCGCCGGGCCAGCCCTGTTGCCGTCGCTGTGTTTTGCGCTGGTTAGCACCGCCTGCATTGTGGTGACGCTAGGCTATTTGGGCGTCCATTCCGAGGCTTGGCGCGACAGCGGTATCCCGTTGCGAGTTTTGGAACGAGGCATCATCCCGCCGTTGACGATCGCGCTTTTTCTCTGGGCGTTGTTGCTACTGTTGCACAAAAGTATCTTGAACCGCTATCTGCGAGTAAATGTGTTGCCAGAGCTACCGCCAATTGCTCTGGCTTGTGAGCGTGAATTGCTGTGGCGAAAGTCTGATGAGTCCTTCTTACTCCCGCGCTATCTCGTCTGGGCGATCCCTATTTTGGGTTTTATCGGCACGGTGCTCGGCATTTCGCTGGCCGCTGATGGCATCCGCCGCCTCGTCAGTGCAGAGCGGGGCATCTCGGAGTTGTCCAATGAGTTGGGGCAGGCCATCGCCCCGCTGGGGATTGCCTTTGATACCACGCTGATCGCGCTGTCGCTCAGCGTGGTGCTAATGCTGGTGTTGACGCTGGCTCAGCGCGGCGAGGAAAACCTAGTGGGGCAGATCTCCGATCGCCTGGAAAGGGCGGCAGATGAGTCGTCCGGATAGCGGGCATCGGGGGGGCTCTGGTCGGGGGGGGGCTGGCCACACTGCACAAGCAACCCAAGAGGAGAATAACGCGCCGTTGATGGCGCTTTTTGGCGGCATTTTTGCCCTGTTGCTCGTCTTCTTTTTGATAGTCAATCTGCTGTCTGAGATCTCCTTGCGCGAGCGCTTAGAGCAGGCGGAGGGGGCGGGGCTTCACCGCATCAACCAATTGCGCGGCACCGAGGGTTATGTGGTCATTGCTTTGCCCGAGACACTGCGTATTATTGAGACCAATCAAGGTGCTTCCCGTGGGCACATCTGCCAGCGGGGCAGTGCT
>JABABF010000120.1 GCA_014238345.1 Gammaproteobacteria bacterium | reverse complement strand
GCCTGCACTATCAAGCATCATTGCGAGTAGCGGGGCACTGCGACATCACCACCGACATCATCCCAGCCATGCCATTCCACTACGCCGAACCCGAGCACCAACAGTATCTCCACAAAAACCCGCTGGGCTACTGCGGCTTGGGCGGCACGGGAACACCCTATCCAGAGGCTAGCGCCCCTTGAAAGCCACCCCTCTCAATCTTGCTCTGCTCCAGCTGCTAGCCGATGGTCACCGCCACTCGGGTGCAGCACTCGCTCAAACCCTCGGTGTCAGTCGCACTGCCGTATGGAAGCAGGCGCAACGCCTACGCCATCTGGGATTGCCACTAGATGGGCGCAGTGGGCAGGGCTACCGCGTATCCGAAGGCATTGATCTGCTCAGCCAGCGGCAGCTCCTCGCCGCGTTGTCGCCGACCGCACGAGCACGGCTGACACAGCTAGAATTGGTGGCTGTGGTGGACTCCACTAACCTCCGCGCTCAGCAATGTGCTGAGCAAGGGGTCGACAGCGGCTATGTCTGCATAGCCGAATGTCAAACAGCGGGTCGCGGGCGCCTCGGGCGCCCTTGGTTCAGCCCCTTTGGTGCCAGCCTGTACCTGTCATTTTTGCAGCGCTTTGACGGAGGTATCAACGGCTTGGGAGGGATGAGCCTAGCCATAGCCGTAGCAATTGCCGAAGCACTAGAGCAAATCGTTGCCCCACTCCAGCTGGAGTTTAAATGGCCCAATGACATCCTGTGGCGGGGGCGAAAATTAGCCGGTGTCTTATTGGAACTGGGGGGCGACCCCAGCGGTAGCTGCCATGTTGTGGCTGGTATCGGCATCAATGTCTGCCTACCGACAGCACAGGCGGACACCGCCATCGACCAGGCGTGGACAGATTTAGCGACTGCGGCGGGTGAGCGACCCTCGCGCAACGCTCTCGCCGCCGCAGTGCTGGATGCTGTGCTGGCATTGTTTGACGGTTACGCCCGTAGCGGCTTCGCTCGCTGGCGAGAGCGCTGGCAGGCGCGCGATGCCCTGCTGGGACAGTCTGTCGTGCTGCGGCGCGGCACTCAGGAATTGCGGGGCATCGCCGAAGGTATCGCCGAGGATGGTTCGCTATGGCTACGCGTTGGCACTGAGCGACAGCGCATCGCGGGCGGCGAAGTATCACTGCGGGCGCAGGCACCGTGATTGTGGAGCTCGATCAAGGCAACAGCCGCCTCAAGTGGCGGCTGTTGTCGAGCTCAGCTGAGGCAACTGTACAGGAGGGCGCAGTACTCGGTCACGGTGCCGATGCGCTAAGGTGTGTGGAGCAGGCGTTACCACCCGCCATCAGCGCTGCAGTTCAGCGGGTGCGACTCAGCTGCGTGGGCGGCACGGCGCGCACGCAGCAGCTGCTACAAGCCTGTCGAGAAACTTGGCGGCCAGAACCAGAAGTGGCGCATACCCGCACACTGTGGGCTGGGTTGCACTGCGCTTACGAGTGCGCTGAGGACTTGGGTAGCGACCGCTGGCTCGCCATGCTGGCCGCACGACACCTACAGCGAGGTAACCTATGTGTGGTGGATGTGGGTAGTGCGCTGACCGTGGATATTGTCACCGCTGATGGCCGCCATTTGGGGGGCTACATCGCTGCTGGACAGCGGACACTGTTCAAGGCCCTAGGCGCTGGCGTGCCTGAGCTACAAACCCAGCCCCCACCCACTCCACCCACTGATGCCGCGCCCGGCACCAGTACCGAAGCAGGCATCGCCGCAGGAGTACTCGGCGCGATGGTTGGGCTAGTGCACCATGCCCTGCTGACGGCAACCTGCGAGTTAGCTGCGCCTCCTGCGCTACTGGTCACTGGCGGAGATGGCGACTGGCTACGCACACAGCTACCATCCCACGCCCGTTATCTACCTCAACTTGTACTAGACGGCCTCGCCGTAGCACTGCCCTAAGGGGATGCAAACACATGGCCATGCCGATGCCGGAAGTCAGACTTGAACTGACAACCTGTGCATTACAAATGCACTGCTCTGCCGATTGAGCTATTCCGGCCCGATGGGGCGCATCAACAGGTACTGCCATGTACTGAGCGACCAGCCAAATTGTAGCAAGTCCTCAGCCATGCTTTCCCTTAAACTATCCACCATGGAAACATTGCCCACCCAAGCGCGAGGCATGGTTGCGCCCGCCCAACAGGTAGCCGATACGCCGCGTTGGCTGGTAGCAGAGTTAGATGAGACCGAGCGATTGTTGAGGGGGCAACTGCAGTCGGCCGCGCCCTTGGTGCCCAAGGCGGCAGGTCGTCTGGTCAACGCGGGCGGCAAAAGGCTCCGCCCGCGTCTGTTGTTGCTCAGTGCCCGCGCCTGCGGCTATGCTGGCCAACGCCATATCCCATTGGCGGCGGCGACTGAGCTGCTACACAGTGCCACATTGATACACGACGATGTGGTGGATGCCGCTAGCCACCGCCGCGGGCAACCCAGTGTCAACGCTACATGGGGCGATGCAGCCGGGATATTGATTGGGGATTTTCTCTATTCACGCGCCCTACAATTGCTGGTG
>JABABF010000119.1 GCA_014238345.1 Gammaproteobacteria bacterium | reverse complement strand
TGTAATCTTCTAGCCAGCGTTGTAGCACCGCATCGCTACCGATACCGCGCAGCAGGCTCATGGCGGCATGGGTGTGCGCATTGACCAAGCCGGGAATCAGCAGATGGTGTGGTAGTTCCACCGTGTGCGCCTGGGGATAGGCACAACGCGCATCGGCGAGCGGCTCTAGCGCCTTGATCTCGCCGCCATCCACCACCAGCGCATAGCCCTCCAAGGGCTCGCAAGACGGGAACACTGGCACAATCCAGCGCGCCTGCAACAGTAGTTGTGGCATAGGCGGGCGTGTCCTGTACCAGAGTATTGTGCCCGCTACCCGCTGTATGCAGCTGGCCTCAGGGCTGATCCTCCGCCATGGTCGAGGCCACCGCTGGCCTTGAGACCACACGACCACGCCAAGCAAATAACTTGGGAAGCCCCTCCAACGGTTCCCCGGGACGAAGAAAAGGGATGAAGTTCACGAAAGCTAGCAGCTGGATGTCCGCCAAAGTGAAGCGCGAGCCAGCGAGAAAATCACCGCTCAACTGCGACTCCAGCCACTCCAGCCCATCTTGCGCCGTCGCCTTGAGCCCCTCGGCACCCTCGGGAATAACACGGATATGATCGCCCACCATCCCGGCGAGCTCGCCGTAGTAGAAACTGCGCGTTAGTGGCTCGGTAAACTGCAAAGTGACCCGACGCGACCACATCAGTGTCTCGGCGCGCTCCGCCGGAGTGCGGCCGAACAGCGGTGGGTCGGGTTGCAACTCCTCCAAGTAGTGGCAGATAGCGGTGGTTTCGCTGATGACTAAACCGTCATCTAGCACCAGCGCTGGACACTGACCTGCGGGGTTGATCGCCAGAAAATCTGCGCCGCGCGACTCTTGCTGCATGACATCGATTTGGTGGCGCGGCACCTTTAGACCTTTCTCGGCGATGAAGATGCGCGCCACCATTGGGTTGGGGCCTAGTGACTGGTACAGTTTCATGGGATGATTGTCCTCAATGCCTTGCTATTGACCAACCCCAGTATACAATCCGTCACAATGCACTCGGGACGATCTACCGTGCCACAGAGGCCGCCCCCAGACACCACGCACTGGCTCGCAGATGCCACACGCTGCCCATCACCAAATTGTGCACCGCGCCCGAGGCTCGAAGTGCCCAGCCTACTAGTGATACACGGAATCAGCCTGCCAGCGGGGGAATTCGGCGGCGGACATATCCAGCGCCTGTTCTGCAATCGCCTTGATTACACAGCTCATCCAAGCTTTGCCACGCTGGCCGAGTTGCGGGTTTCAGCACACCTGCTAATCGCCCGCAATGGCGACCTGAGCCAGTTTGTACCCTTTGAGCAAGCCGCGTGGCATGCCGGAGAATCCTGTTTTGACGGGCGCGACCAGTGCAACGATTTCAGCATCGGCATCGAGCTGGAAGGCACTGACGAGATCCCCTATGAAAAACCGCAATACGAAGTTTTGTCGGCAGTGGCAAAAACATTGATGCAGAGCTATCCGCTGATTACTCCCACACGCATCACCGGCCATGCCGACATCGCTCCAGGGCGCAAAACAGATCCCGGTCCGGCCTTCGACTGGCGCTATCTATGGCAGTGCATGCAGCTGCCCGAAGTAAAGCAATCGCCGACCTAATATCAGCTCAGCGCCGCCGCTCACGCCACAAAACCTCCCGCTCACCACGGCGTGCGCCGAGCCGCCTCGCCATCACAAATAGCAAGTCGCCAAGACGATTCAAATAATGCAGTGCTGATGGCGGCGCTGGCTCAATGCGGTGCAAGGCCACTAGGCGTCGCTCAACGCGACGGCACACCGCGCGCGCCAAGTGACAGCGTGCCACCGCCTCGCTACCACCGGGCAACACAAAATTGGCCAGCGGGGTCTGATCTTTCAAGTACTGCTCTAGCAACTGCTCTAACGAAGCAATGTGGCTGGAGCCGACGCGGGGTGGGGCCGCGCTGTCAGGCGGTATGCACAACTCACCACCAAGATCAAATAGATCCTGTTGAATAGCTGCTAAAGGCTCCAACAGCTCATCGCCCGCCACCAGTGCTGCACCAAGTAATCCCAAGCTGCTATTGAGCTCATCCAGCGCACCAAGCAGTTCGACTCGCTCGCTATCCTTGCCAATGCGCTGACCGTCGCCGAGCCCAGTGCTACCATCATCGCCCGTACGGGTGACAATTTTTGATAACCGATTACCCATCTGTGCCACTCCTCAACATGCCCGCCCCCCTCATTCTACGACCAGCGAGGGATAGGCGACGCTGGTTGCGTATAGATTACTACCATGACTATAACTAGTACCGCCTCCCTGCTGAGCGCCATACTCTCCTCCGTTGGGAGCAGGACGGAATGCGCCACCCCGTCTACTGATGATGCCGCCTTGATGGAGGCCGTGCGCAATGGTGACTCACGTGCTTTTGCCACCATTGTGCAACGCTATCATGTCGTGCTGTACCGCGTTGCTTGGCGCACCTTGCTTGAGGAGGAGGCGGCGCGCGATGTGGTGCAGGAAGTCTTTGTAAAACTGTGGCAGCGACCGACTTGGCTACGCGACGGCGGTGCCTCACTACGCACTTGGTTGTGCCGCATCACACTGAATGCGTCAATTGATGCCCGCCGGCGACGCCGGCCAACCGAAGTGCTGCCCACAGAGGATGTCGCCGCCGAGCCGAGCGGAGGTGGCCATGACGAGCAGCTGTTCGCCGAATGGCGCCGCCAACTCGTGCACCGCCTCGTGGCCGAATTGCCAGACCACTGGCGCAATGTGCTTCTGCTGTGCTATTTTGAAGAGCTGAGTCACCGCGAAGCGGCAGGGGTGCTAGGGATATCAACCAAGGCGGTAGAATCCAGGTTGGCGCGGGCGCGGCGCGCATTGCGGGACAGGCTGGCGCGCCACGGCTTACCGGGGATGGCTGGACTAGCGTGAAGACAACAGACCACAGCAACTGCACTGCGGCGACGAGCACATCCCCCGACACTGACTCGTTGCGCGACATCGCCTCGGTGTCGCCACCGCCATCGGCTTGGCCAGCGGCAATTGTCGCGCATTCGTTGCGCGCTGAGGTGCCGCGCCGCCATCGACTGAGCCGCTCGCTGTTGTGGCTGTGGAGCCAATGGGAACAATGGCTGCCACAGCCACGGCTGGCGCTGGCTGGTGTTGCCGGAGCCCTGATCGTGGCCATGTCAGCGGGAGCGGGTTTGTGGAGCAACACCGAGACAAAGTGGAGCACCGCCGACAATCTGAACTACTTCGCTGGGGTGATCTCGGCAGCAGACCCCTACAACTTAGATGACGAACTCACTTGGTGAGCAGGTGGTGCTACTATAGGCTGTGAGCAGAAATTAGCTAAATCCGCCATGCTAAACCTGACACACCAGTTATTGATCGCCGCACCATTGATGCCCGATCCCAATTTTTCGCGCACCGTTACCTATATGCTCGAGCACAATGCAGAGGGCGCCGTCGGTCTGATCATCAACCGGCCGAGTCCGCGATGCCTGCAACACCTATTCTCTCATGTCAATATCGACTGCCACGACCAAAGTATCGCCGAGCGCCACTACCAGCTGGGCGGCCCGGTCAGTCTGGAGCAGGGGTTCATCTTGTTTCGTCCCTACAGCGGCCAATCTGGCACCGTGCAGGCAGGAGCCGACATCGGACTCAGTTGCTCGCACGAGTTATTGAGTTCCATCGCACACGGCGACGGCCCAGAAAATGCACAAATTATCCTCGGCTATGCTGGTTGGCAGGCGGGTCAATTAGAGCGGGAATTTGCTATTAACGGCTGGCTCAATTGCCCGGCGACTCCAGAACTGCTATTTGAATTGCCATTGGCACAACGCTGGACAACTGCGCTGGAGCAGGCTGGAGTATCCTCCCCCGCATTTTTCGATTCCCAGACAGGGCACGCTTAATCCTGGGAACATTTGACTGATGGCACGGGCGTAGCGCTGCCGCACTGTCGTCCATCCCGCGACTTAGCACCACAACAACCTTTAGTAGGGGCTACTGAGGAAAAGCTGACGGTTCAAGGTGAAGCCTTCACTCCCTGACGGCAATTAAGTTAGCTGAGTGTAATTCAGACTTTCCTAATAAGTGGACGCTGAGCAGAATACCGGCACAGAGGCGGCAATAGGGCGTCAGCCTCGACCCAGCGCCCGATAATCCAATCCGGCGGCATGCATTACCGCACCGTCGAATAGCCGCACAGCATCATAAATCAGACGCGGTGCTACCATTGCCTCATGCAAGGCCTGCACATCCACTGCAGCAAGTGCCTGACTGTCCGTCAACACCAACAACATACTGGCACCGCGAGCAGCGCTAAGCGGGTCCTTCTCGCGGCGCACCCCCGCTGGCAACAGCTCGTGCCGTGCCAATGCATCATAGACCTGTAGCGACAAGCCCGCCTCAGCCAGCCTAGTGACCGTAGACAATGCCGTGCTGTGGCGCAAGTCGTCGGTATCTGCTTTAAAACTAAGTCCCCACACCGCCACTGCACCAGTGGCTCCAACCTCAGCGCGCAATTGTTGCAGCTGAGAAGGTAGCCGCTCTATGCGATCTTCATTGGAATGAACAACGGCATCAATAGCGATAGACTGTAAACCTACCTCCGCACTGGCCACACTCAACATTCGCCCATCTTTGGGCAGACAACTGCCTCCAAAACCGGGGCCAGCCCGCAGATAATCTGAGCCAATCCGTGCGTCCATACCAGCAATGCCTGCCACTTCATCAATGTCGCCCCCGGTGCGACCACACAGGTCAGCCACCTCGTTGATGATGCTGATGCGCGCAGCGAGCAACAGATTACTGGTCAACTTAGATAACTCAGCACTGGACGGACGACAAAAGATCATCGGCGGCTCACAGCCAGCACTCCGGTTGCGTTCGAGCAATGGGGCATAGGCTTTGTGCAACACTTCCCGCGCCACCTCATCCTCGGTGCCAACCACAATACGGGAGGGGCGACGGCACTCCTCTAGCGCATGTCCTTGGCGCAAGAACTCTGGGCAAAACGCCACATAGACTGGCTTGTCTGTTTTCCTAATTTGTTTTTGTAGCAACGCGCAGGTGCCCGGTGGCACTGTGGACTTAATTGCAATCACAGCTCCTGCAGGCAACACTTCGATCGCTACTTGAGCCACAGCAAGCAGAGGTGCGTTGTACTGCTCCACCGTGGTGACAGCGATGAACAACAGCTCGCTCTCATGTGCGGCAGAGCGAATGTCGCCGTGGAGCTGCAATGAGCCCTCCTGCAACGCCCGCTGCAAAGCCTCTTGGATGCCGGGCTCACCAATCGGTGAGCGTCCCGCCGTCAGCAATGCCAAGCGTTCTTCGGAAACTTCGCAACAGTGCACCTCATGCCCAAGCTCAGCCATGTTGAGGGCTGTGCTGAGCCCAACATATCCAGCACCTATCACCGCAATTTTCATGGCAGCAAGGATATGTCAAGAGCCGGGTTTTGGGAATAAAATTTCATTTCTCCACTCATAATCTTCCCCCAGCGGTTCTTGCATGCCCACTTCGACGATAAACCGAGCGATGCGGCTTGCATCATAGAGACTGTGTGCGCGCCGTTGCGCCGCCCGCGCTGCTGTACGCAGTTCATCGTCGTGCTGTAGATAATAATGCAATAATTGGCGCATCTCCCCAAAATCCTTGAAACAGGGAACTTCTGTTGGTGGGAAGAGCCGCTCCAACTGTGGTACTGACGACGACAGTGCCAACACCCCGTTGCCAGTAAGATGCATCAAGCGGTTAGAACTGTACATCGGCACGGCATCGGTGGCGCTATTGTAGTTGATGCCAATGCGACTAGTCCCCACAGTTTTCATATAACGCCGCCCGTAGATCTTATCTCGATCCACGTAGAGACCTAACCGTAACTCACTGGCCATGGCGCGCAACTGCTCTACCAGTGCCAGATGGCGCGCCGTACGACCACCGCCAGCAAAGAATACATCCAGCTGGGGAGCGGGATGCTCGCAGGCGCTCTCGGTCTCAATACTGGCATCGCAGGGGTTCGGTAAAAAGTGGATGCGTTTAGCCAACTGTGGTGTCGCACCGAGCAGCTCGGCGACCGCCGCCGGATGGGAAGTGGTGAATAGGGCATCCAGCAACGCCAGTCTCGGCGCCAACAGAGCCACCTGATGTGGTGGAAAAGGGTCTATCCACCACTGGAGCAACGGCACATCGGGGTGATTTTTACGCAATGTCTCCAGAGTGCTCAGTGATAGTAGTTCCGTGTGGCCGAGCAAGATCAGCTGAGGCTCGTAGTTGTGTGCCGCCGCCAGCACTTGGCGCTGCAATGGATAACGCCCCAAAGCTTTGCTGCCGAACAGCCCCAGCTGGCGAGCTATATCGCGGTAGGAGAGCTCTTGGACATGATGCTGATTGCGCACGAGTCCATTGCTGATTTTGCGCTCCTCTGAGTAATAGTCATCCGCCAGCTGGCGCCGGCGATAGCGACGATGTGGCCACGTGTGTGGTATACCGAGCTGTGCAAAGTTGGCGATGTGCAGAATACGCAACGTTCGCATCGGCTCGGCTCTCACACCCACCGCAACGCTTGGCTCGCCGCCTGTCACGCCCATAATCTAGGCACCGCTCGCCACTGTGCTACCAGCTGCCGGATACAAAACCCTACGATAGACCGCCAAAGTGGCCGCCACCATGGTTTGCAGAGTGAAGTTCGAACTGATCACCGCACGGCGATTGGTCGCTGGCAACTTTGCCACGCGCAACAGGCAATCCGCCAATGCCCCCACATCACCCGGAGGAAACAACAACCCCGTATCACCATCGGCAATGAGATCGAGAACCCCGCCGTGGGCAGTGGCCACTACCGGACATTCCATAGCCATCGCCTCGGCGACGACACGCCCAAAGGACTCTGGTTTCTCCGATGCCAATACAACGACATCCGCCAGCGCGTAATATTCTCGAATATTATCTTGATGATCAATAAAGTGGGTGCTATCTGCCAGTCCCAGCGCAGCGGCCAATCGGCGCAGACGCCGCGTCTCGCGCACGCTACCACGACCGATAATCACGCTGCGCAGACGCTCTCCTCGGCTCCGTGCCTCGGCCAAGGCACGCAGTAAAACAGCTTGCCCCTTGGTCGCAGACAGGCGCCCCACACACAACACAATACGATCTTCGGGATCACCACCCAATGCACCGCGCAACTTCTCCACCTGACTTTGATCGACGCATCGCAAGTCAAAATACTCGCAATCCACACCACGAGGAATAATAGTCATGCGCACCGGGTCGACACCATAGTGACGCTG
>JABABF010000118.1 GCA_014238345.1 Gammaproteobacteria bacterium | reverse complement strand
TTGAGTTCAATATAACCAGGGCTAGTCTGAATCTCCGATTGCGGCGTGTAGAGGCCGCTCTCTAGCGCTGCGGCCACCGCAAATGGCTTGATCGTCGAGCCGGGTTCAATCAGATCCAATGCCGCCCGATTGCGTTGCGAGGCCACGCTGAGTGCGCCGCGATCATTGGGATTATGCGAAGGCTGATTAACCATGGCCAAAACTTCGCCGCTGTCAATGTCAAGCACGACAATCGACCCCGAGCGGGCACCTCGGGAGCTGATCGCCTCTTTCAACTCCCGATAAGCCAGATACTGTAAGCGCAAATCAATGCTACTGTGGAATTCTCGACCGCGCCGCGCCCGCTCTAATAACCGCACTATTCGAATCGCGCTGCCACGGCGATCGCGCAACACCAGCTGACTGCCTGGGCTACCGTGCAACCAACTGTCATAGGCCAGTTCTATGCCTTCCAAACCCCGATCATCAACATTGTTCAACCCCACCACACTGGCGCTGACCTCTGCCGAAGGGTAGTAGCGCCGGTACTCAGGGCGGGCGTAGACCCCTGGCAAACCTAGTTCCAAAACCTCCGCAGACAATGCAGGTTCAACTTGACGACGCAGATACATAAACTGCCTGTGCTGATTGTGCGCCAAGGATTTAGATAGTTCTGCTGGCACTAAATTCAAGCTGCGTGCGAGCTGCTTGAGCTGCTCACTCGTCGACGCAACCAGTTTGCTGGGCACCGCACATATTGAGTCCATTGGGATGCTGATGGCCAGTGGCTCGCCGTGGCGGTCAAGGATTGAGCCTCGATGCGCTTCTATAGTCTGGCGGTGTACAGCACTTGCCGATCCTTGTTTTTGTAGAAAACGGTAGCCATGCTCCCCGTCTTCGCGCACTTGCAGTGAAAAAGCCCCCCAACAAGCCAACAGAGGCAATATCAGTAGTCCAACAATACTCATGATAAAGCGCTGGGGCGTGGACAACGCTTCCACGGCAGGTGCGGCCAGCTGCCGCCCCCGCCGCCTCAGTTTCCTTGGCTGCTGCCCCGTCGTCATGCCTAACTGCCCTTCCCTTCGCAACTCAAACTAAAGACCGATTCGCACCAAGACAATATCGCGCTGGCTCGGCTGCTCCATACCTAATTTGCTACGAGCGATGTGGTCAATGCGTGCGTGGGCATACCACGCGCTCTTCTCAAGCTGCAGTTCGCGCCATGCCCATTGCAGATCGCGCTCGGTCTGTTGCTCGTGATTCAACTCACGATAAATCTGGCGGCTGTGGTATGTGCTGTACACCACCCCCAATGCCAGAGCTCCGATCAGAACCAGTAACAATGCGATACCACTGAGCTCCCACCATACACCGCGCTCCCGACGCGGCGCGAACAATGCCCGGCTACGCACCTGTAAGACTGCTCTAGTAGTCATGGCAAACGCTCGGCAATTCGCATGATCGCACTGCGAGAGCGCGGATTGCGCGAACATTCTTCTGCGGTCGGGCGCAGGCGTGCCAATTGACGCAAGCGCGGGGCAGGACGCACGGGTGGTGGCAGGCCGGGCGGCGGGGGCTCAAGTCCCGCCTCAGTGCGTAAAAAGCGCTTGACGATGCGATCTTCCAAGGAGTGAAAGCTCAGGCAGACGAGGCGACCACCTGGAGCCAACAAAGCGGGCAGCTGCTTCAACACGGCGGCCAACTCCTCCAGTTCTTCGTTGATGTGAATGCGCAGAGCTTGGAAGCTGCGTGTGGCTGGGTGGTGACCAGCCGTATTACCGCCTGTAGCCCCGGCGACCAGCGATGCCAATTGCTTGGTACGCGACAGGGGTTCACGCCGGCGGGAAGCAACAATGGCGGCGGCGATGCGCCGTGCGCGACGTTCCTCGCCATAGTCTCGCAACACACGGGCGATCTCAGCCTCGGTGGCCTTAGCCAACCAGGTGGTAACGCTGAGCCCGCAGCTCGGATCCATGCGCATGTCAAGTGTCCCGTCGTGCTGGAAACTAAAGCCCCGCTCCGGGGAGAGCAACTGCGGGGCAGATGCCCCAAGGTCGAGTAAGACTCCGTCCACCGACTGGACGGCGCGGCGCGACAAGATCTCGCCGAGCTGGGAGAAGCGGGCATTTTCGATAGCGAAACGCGGATCGGTGCCGAGCGCTGTGGCAGCGGCCACCGCTTCGGGATCCCGATCCAATGCCAAGAGCTGCCCGCTTGCCGATAGCTGGGATAGGATGGCTCGCGCATGACCTCCGCGCCCAAAGGTGGCATCGACATAGAAGCCGTTTGGTTGCCATACCAAGGCCTCCACCGACTCGAAGAGCAAGACACTGTCGTGTCTGACTTCCCCCTCATGATTGCCGAGCCTGCTCACTGTCATCCGTAGGGTAGCTGAATACTTGTCTACATTTTTCGGAGGCCTCCGACGGCAAATTGGTGATTGCGCGATCGAAGTGTTGGTTCTGCCACAGTTCCAAATGACCGTGCACACCAATCAAGGTGAAATTCTCGCGTACTGCAATCTCCACTTGATTCCGCAAGATCGGCGGCACTGTGAAGCGCCAATTGGCATCGAGCTCGGCGCTAACCGCTTGGGCGATGAAGCGGCGGATCATCAGTTGATCGCTACGCTGAGCAATCGTGGCGTGCAAGAATTGAGATCTCTTTAGCTGCCAGTCATCCTCGTGGAATACGCACAAACACTCCTCTTCAAAGTGCCGGGTAATAGTAAGCACACGGGAGCCACCCGATGGCAATAACGCTGTACGCAGGTCGACGGGCACAACAAAGCGCCCCTTCGCATCCAAACGTAACGATTTAGAACCTTCCCAGTTCACTAGCTAACATTCCCTCTGCGGGCACTGACGGCATTACACCACTTCATACCACATAATACCTCATTACACCACAAATTACCACCAAGGATAAAACGCATCTAGTTCTCCCTGCACTCATTGCAGCTGCAGATCTATCTAGATGGAGTGGCAAACTCTGGCTGACCACGGGGTAGCGAAGCGGTGTGTAGCGTTTAGGGTTTCTCTAGCCCCCCTCATAAGCGCCTCTCTGATTACACGACAACCTAACGAAGTGGTTGCAGGGGGCATAACTGTTATATTGAGAGACTGACACAATGGGCGTAGTCACAGTTGTCAGCTACAACTTAGCAGGAGGTCGCACCCTCAATCTGCTGGATCTGTATGTAGAGAGCCACTAGGTAAGCCAATGGGGACGGAGCCGACCTCTAAGCCGGGTTCTGTACACTCGGCATCAAGCCGGGTGAGGCGACCATTCATCTAGAGCCAGCGTCGCCACTGGCCTCAAGCGACCTACCCGAGCCCTTTCCACGCGGGCCGCGCAGAGGCTCTATTTGGTCTTGCTCCAGGTGGGGTTTACACTGCCGCGGCGTGTTGCCACCCGCGCGGTGCGCTCTTACCGCACCTTTTCACCCTTACCCAGCTCAACAGCTGGGCGGTATGTTTTCTGTTGCACTGTCCGTAGGCTCGCGCCCCCCAGGCGTTACCTGGCACCCTGCCCTATGGAGCCCGGACTTTCCTCCCGCTGCCTTGCGGCACCCGGCGATCGCCCGGTCGACTCCGCCGTATACAGCATAGCGGCGATGAACACTCGAACGCAAGCGCAACACTTTAGTCATCGCCCCCACGCAACGCTAAACCAAGTTGGTACAGCCGCCTCCGCGGTGTCCTGCTTAGGCGCGCAGCCAGCGTCACCGCGCGCGAAAACGGCAACTCCTCCAGCAAAGGCTCAAGCACTCGACGCAATTCGCGCTCATCGGTAGCCTGTTCAGTGTTTCCCTCGACCAACAACACCACCTCACCGCGCTGCTGTTGAAGATCTGCGCTCACCCAGTCACGCAGTTCGCTAAGCGTCGACCGGCGCACCGTCTCATGCAGCTTGCTTAACTCGCGCACCAACGTTGCCCGCCGCTCACCGCCCAGCAGTTCCGCCGCCGAGGCCAAGCAATCGGCGATGCGGTGCGGTGCCTCAAAAAATACCAGTGTGCGCGACTCAGTGGCCAACTCAGCGAGGCGATGTCCGCGTG
>JABABF010000117.1 GCA_014238345.1 Gammaproteobacteria bacterium | reverse complement strand
GTGCAACAGCTCGCGCTGGCAAAAAACCCTCAAATACGAAGCGCTGTGCTGATAGACCCGCCACGCTGAGCGCAGCTGTCAGGGCGCAGGGACCCGGCACTGAGCGCACTGGCACCCCACATGCAAGCGCACGATCGACCAAAGCGTAGCCAGGATCACAGATCAGGGGGGTGCCCGCATCACAAACCAGTGCCATGGTCACCCCCGCACTCAGTCGGTCCGCCAAGCGCTGCACACTGGCCTCTCGGCTGTGTTCATGGCAGGAAACCAGCTGTGCCACAACACCAAAATGGCGCAATAAATTACCCGTATGGCGTGTGTCTTCGGCCACCACGATATCTACCTTGCGCAACACTTCCAGCGCACGGGGTATCATGTCGCTCAGATTGCCAATCGGTGTTGCAACAACATACAGACACGGTCGTTCCATGCCACTCTCCTTTTCTTCACGAGCACGCATGGCGAGCGCGATGCTCGTAGCGCTAGCCCTCACTGCTACCGCCTGCCAAGCACCATTGTTGCCGACCACGACAGATTTGGCGCTCGTCCATGATCGAGAACGAATAGAGCAGCTGCTCTATCTGGCCTCAACCGAACCCGCTCCATTCAACCATCGCCACCGCCTTGAGGCCGCGCTGCTGCTGCAAAACGGCGGGCAACGTGAGCTGGCACACCAACTGCTAGCAGAGATAGAGCCAATCCAACTCGAAGATGACGACTTCGCAACTTTCACTATACAGCACGCGCACTTGCTACTTGAGTTGGACGACACACGAGGGGCATTGCGCTTGTTACACCAAACTCGAGTCTCCCAGATTCTGCCACAACAACCCTCGCAATGGTACGCTGAAATCTTGATGTTGCGTGGTTATGGCGAGATATTGAACCAACAGAGAAGCTCGGCATTGCGAGCCTTGACCCTCGCTGAACCGCTACTGCCCAGAGCCTCGCAGACACTGTTGCGCCAAGCCATATGGGAACTACTGATCCATACACCACGCGAGCAATTGCAGGAACTGCTGGACGAGCCCACACAAATAGTCGATCCCCCCACATTGCGCGGCTGGCTAGAGCTGGCGTTGCTGTGCCGGGACTACGACAGTGGTCCAAACCAACAAGTGAGGCGCCTGACCCACTGGCAACAGCGCTGGCCCAATCACCCAGCAGCCCTCAATCCCCCACCGTCAGCACAGCTGCTCGCACAGCCGCCGCCTCCTCTGCAGTCGATCGCCCTATTCCTACCGCTCAGCGGCGAGCTGGCTGAAATTGGCACCGCCGTACAAAACGGTGTACTAGCCGCCTGGTATGCCGACCGTGCCTACAATCCGGAGCAGCCTGTCGCCCTGCACATAGTGGATACCGGGCTAGAAAAAGACTTGGCAGTTGCCTATCAACGCGTGGTGGCTACTGGTGTCGAGTTGGTGATCGGCCCCTTGCATCGAGAACGCCTGCGCACCGTACTCGAGCAGGAGCAACTGCAAATCCCAGTGCTTGCGCTCAACCAAATTGATGACGGCGATGGCTCGTTGCCAGCCAATAGCTATCAATTCGGCCTCAACCCCAGTGGCGAAGTGCAACAAATAGTGGCGACGGCTAAAACCCGAGAATGGCGTAATGCTCTGGTGTTCCACCCGCAACGCGAAGGGGCGCAAGAATTGAGCGATGAGTTCTCAACACTGTGGAGCAACAGCGCTGAGGAAGCTCGCGTGGTCGACACCGTCACCTACCAAAACGAGCGCCGACTATCCGCCATGATTGAACAATCTCTGTTATTGCACCAAAGCCAGCAACGCAGTCGAACCTTGCGTACAGTGCTGGGACAACGCTTCCACAGCGAACCTAGGGGGCGCAAAGATGTGGATTTTGTGCTGCTACTCTCCACCCCCTTCATCGGTCGCCTGCTGAAACCGATGTTGCAATTTCACCGCGCCGATGACCTACCAGTACTAGCGCTGTCTCGCATACACGACGGGAGAAATGACCCAAAACGCAACGCCGATTTGGACGGTGTGCTGTTTCCAGAGCTACCGTGGTTACTCGAGTACAGCGATTTACGCACATCGGTGGATGCTCTGCAAGACCCACCTGAATTACAACGCATGCACGCACTAGGCAGCGGCGCCTATCGTCTGGCACATTGGCTACCGAGAATGCACACCAACCGTAACCTGCAGCTGTACGGACCCACCGGATTGCTACGGCTTGATGATAATGGTCGCATCCAGCACCGCATGAGCTGGGCGACCATCCACAATGGTAGCCCGCTAGCACTGGCGAGCCGTGTAGCGCTAACACCGCTAACACAGGCATTGACGGCATCACTACGGACAAAATGAAGCCATCCCCCGCCAATGCCCTGCGACGAGGGATGGCGGCAGAAACCGTGGCTTTAGATTGGTTGCGCCGACAGGGTGTACGCTTGGTGAAGCGCAACTACCGCTGTCAAGGAGGCGAAATTGACTTGATTGTGACCGATGGTCAAGTGCTGGCTTTCGTCGAGGTGCGTCAACGCAGAGATGACCGTTTTGGCAACGCCGCAGAATCCATCACCCCAACCAAGCAACGCCGCCTCGCACTGGCAGCGCGGCACTTTCT
>JABABF010000116.1 GCA_014238345.1 Gammaproteobacteria bacterium | reverse complement strand
TCTTTTAGACCCTCTTTTAGAGGGCTCTTTACGAGTCTTCTGGTGGTGCGTTTGAAAACCATGTGTGCGGCTAGTGTCTGCTGGTGCATGTCCAATCCTCCACATCCTATCTGGATATTTATATTTTTCTGCAATATGGTCGATACATCGGAATTTTCTAGATGTCGGCATTATACTTCAATCCAGTAAATGCATCAGATTTTCCTTAGTGAATATATGCCATACCCCTAGAGTGCTTGCGCACCGCCGATAGATGCACGGTAGTTACAGCACCAGTAATCCGGCACCAGGGAACATGAGCGCAGCCAGTAGCACAGCGGCTGTAGCGCAAGTGAGCGATAACGACTTTGCACAAACAGTATTTGCAGTTGGAACAACAAGTTTCCGTGGATTTTTTGGTGCCTATGGTGCAAACAATAGCTGACGATGGCACCGACCAAGCTCCTCAGCGACAAGTTGCTAGGCAGCAGAAGATCGAACCGGCCCCAATACTCCGGCGGCCTCAAGCTCCTCTGGATCGCTGTACATCGGATAGCCAAAGCGCCGGAAATCCTCGCGGTACACCTCATTGACGATCGCCAGCGAGCGACGGCTGTAACGGGTCTCCTCCTGCAGATGGCTGAGATGGGAGGTGCGATGTTTATGGTGCTCGGCGGCAGATAAATCATAGCCGATGGCATTCCCCAACAGCGCGATTTCACTGGCTTCCTCCATGTGCAGTATACGTAGCTCTACGCGCGGGAAGCGCCGGGGGAGAAGCAGTGACCAAAACCGTCTGCGCCACCACCGTAAACAAGTCGGCGGCACCCAAAACCATGCAACTCGCATCGCCAAGGATGGGTTAGCCACCCAATGCTGTGGACAAATATGTCCATCGTAGGGATGGCATGCTGGCAAGGTGGCGATAAAATCCTCAAAGCTCAGATTGAGACACTCCTGTCGCAGCTCCGCCAAGTGCAGCTGAACACTGGGCTGGCGATGGGGGTGTTTCTGCGGTGACAATTGGGCGCTCCGAGCCAACACTGCCCTACGCAACAAGAATACTCGACTGTGCTCGTTTTCCAGATCCTGTGGTAAACAGCGAAAGCCGTCTCGGAAGAAAGATTGCAGGCGCTGGTAAGGATTGCGTACTAGACAATACGCATCGTAGCGGGGACGGGCAAACAAAGTAGCTAGCACGGCTCTTCTTGGCTTGTATTCTCTCAGTCGCGGCATGCTAAACAACGTCGTCGTCATGACCTTGTGGTTAGTCAGCACCATGCATGGGTACCTAGTGTGCACAAAAATTGTCATAATGAAATGGTTGGTAACAATCCCCACGTTTCCCTGTAGCCGTTGTCATCATTAGCTACACAAACAAAACGAAATGGCTGAGCCAAATTACCAACACCGCACGTATAGATGATATTGACATAAGCTGCAGTATATGCTCTCCCCCATTTCATGAACAGTACTGTTACCATTGTCAGCGCTTCCACCCAGATTGATTTTCAAGCAATTTTGCCATCCTTTGGAATCTTGAGAAACTGTAGATCATTGCGTAACAAAACCCTTGCAATCCTCCGGCAATAGAGCCGCGTATGATGTAGAACTTGAAAAAGAATATTGGCATCTCAAAAAGTAACCGCAAAGACAGTTCTCGAGACGGCTTGGAAATCCGTTGTTGATCCAGATCGGAATACTTGTTCCATTTTCCTGCCACATGCCACATCGATCTGCCGGGGATATTAAACAGGCGGCCTTTCATCTTTTTGATTGCTAAGCCCGAGCGCTTTAACTCTTCCATTACTACTTCGCTGTTATAGTCGGTTTGTCGGCTATCATAAATTCGTGGGGAGTAATGGCGTTTCATGAATGTGTGATTCTTGAGTCTCCCCACATACAGATCATTGTACCAGAATGCATAGGCGGCCTGCTCTGGCTCGCCATTTTTGAACAGCTCCCGAATGGATTGGATGAGTTGTTGGTCGAGCCACTCGCCAGCATCCATATGGATTACCCACCCTCTAGGAATTTGCGTTGTCGCAAATTGTTTCTGTGTCCCATAACTCGCCCCATCATGATGAATCACGCGTGCGCCATAAGATTCGGCAACAGCTTGTGTGCCATCGGTTGAGCCGCTGTCAATCACCACAATCTCGCGTGCTAATAATTGCATAGATGCTAAAGCGCGCCCGATTCGATCCGCCTCGTTGTGGGCGATTATATAGCCGCAAAGTGGTAAGACTGGAAGTACTTGCAAAGCCTCTTCAGATAGCGGCGGTGGTGTTGGGCGCTGCATCTCTTTTTCCACCCACCCCAGTTTCTTTTCAACCTCTATTGCTGCGCGCAAGAAGCGCATATAGGCGCGAATCATAGAATATACAAAGCCTTTCCATCCTCCGAGGATATGGTGGCGAATAAAATAATATTTCAGAAAACATTGTGGAAAACTCCAGTACAACGATAATATTAATATAGGAAAACATCTGTTACGCATGCCGATTTTCGCATAGCGCATTTCTTTTTCTATCATATGACTCACGTCGCGTGCATGCGCATGGTTCAACACACCATTTAATAATGTTCTCTTCCCTGCTAGTCTCGGGACTGTTTCGTGTACATCAGCAGCTGAGAAACGTGCTTCTCTTCGATCATACAGTCGAGCCGGGCGCTCCAAATACATATGCCAGCGCATCGTGCGGTCACCAAAATAAATATCTCCGCGTCGCAAACACCATACGGGCTTGTCTGGATCGCCATGCACAAACAAATGTCGCACACTTTCCACCAGTTCACTATCCAACCATTCATCGGCATCTATGTTCAGTAGCCAGTTATTGCTACACTGATCTTCGGCAAATCGTTTTTGCAGGCCATAATTATTCCATTTCCGGTAAAACACTTTTGCTCCATAGCTGGCCGCAATTTTTACTGTCTCATCCGTTGATCCGCTATCGACCACAATGATTTCGTTCACCAGCTTTCTGACGGAAACCAAGGCTCGCTCTATGCGATCGGCTTCATTATGGGTGACGATGAAGCAAGAAATTGGCAAAGGTTTTGTCATACTTAGCTATGGCGACAGCCGGTTGTACGTTTTTGAATAGCATTTTGTGGTTGCTGATAGAAATTTTGGCTTGCACTCAAATATTTCTGGGACATGCCGGTGTTTTCCCAAGATGTTGTGCACCACTATATTTTCAGGTGCGGGAATATGAAGGATAATGTGCGTTTTTCTGAACAGATCCGTAATCACAATGAGCTGTAGTCGGGCGCTCTAGTGGCGTCAGTTAATCCAAATCCAAAGAAAACGATGAGCCGCAACCGCAGGTAACCGTGGCGCGGGGATTTTTGACCACAAAGCGCGAGCCCTGTAGGCCGTCCTCGTAATCTACCTGAGAACCCACTAGATAAGGCAGGCTGGTGGCATCGACCAATAGCGTGGCTCCTTCCACTTCGATGGCCGTGTCGTCCTCGGCGAGCCATTCGTCAAAAGTAAAGCCGTACTCGAAGCCAGCGCAACCGCCGCCAGTGATGAAAAGCCGTAATTTTAGTGCTAGATTGCCCTCGCCTTGCATCAACTGCCGAGCTCGTGCAGCGGCGCGTGGCGTGAAGTTAAGGGGCATCACAGCGGTAGAAGCGTTAGCTGTTGGTAGCTCGGTGTTCATGTGATGCTATGTCAATGGGGTGATGGTGCGGCTGGTGGGTCTGGGAAGATTTGAACTTCCGACCTCACCCTTATCAGGGGTGCGCTCTAACCTACTGAGCTACAGACCCGAAGTAACACAGCCAAGTGCCGTGGTTTGCGACCTGTGCCCACATTGACGCTGGAGCCACCGCTACGGCTGCTGTCGTGTGGCGTGAGGCGGCCAATCCGGCCACGCATCCGCCGAGGCCTGATCTGCCGCCAAACTAAAGCCACAGAGCCAATTGTGTTTGTTGATTCACTCATAGGTGTGAACGCTTGTGCCCAAAGGGTTGCACGGCAGTCGTAGCTGCTGGACGGTGGCGGCAACTTTATCAAGCACCCCGAAGAGTACTTCAGCTACCGTGCGCCGACCGCGCTAGACTGCATTGCGTTTAGGAGGTAATCCAGCCGCAGGTTCCCCTACGGCTACCTTG
>JABABF010000115.1 GCA_014238345.1 Gammaproteobacteria bacterium | reverse complement strand
TTACCGGCACGCTCACTACCACTGTCGCTGTGCCCGACAAGGTGCCATCCGTCACCGTCAAGGTCGCCGTCGTACTCTCACTCAGACCCGACAGACTCGCTGTCAATGTATTGGTCGTGTTCGAGAGTATCGACAACACTCCTGACGAAGTCCCCACTGTCGCTGAAGATGACAGGATGTAGTCCGTATCTATATTCTCAAAGATATCTTCAGACAACAGGGCAATCTCAAATAACTCATCTGCAACCACCGAGGCTGGCACACTCACTTGCAGTTCACTGCCCTCTACAGTTACCACTACCGTCGCCGTGCTGGTCTGTGATACCCCTTGCACTAGAGCCTCTACCGATACTGTGATCTCGCCACCATCCAATTGCCCGCCGCCAAGGCGCAACTGTAAGCCGCCGGGTATCAATACTTGGCTCAATTCGGCATTGCCTCGCGACACCGAGGCCTCCGCAGAGCCCAGCACAAAGTCGATATCCTCGTTGCCCTGTGCATCATGACCCCGAACCGTCACAGCAAAACTACTCCCCGCCACTACCGTAGCGGGCAACTCCAATGCCAAGCGCGTCGCCAATACTAGGACTGTAACCATCGTCATCCCTGACACCCCGTCCTGACTCAGCGTAAACACCACCGGCTGGTTGTCCTCGGCCTGCAGAATGGCTAACTCCAATCGGTTACCCACCCGCAACATGGGCGCACTGGTCAACACACCTGTAGTCGCCACCAAATCAATCGGCGCAGTCAAACGAAAGCCCGGTGCCACTGCACCATCTGTCGTCAAAGCCATCACTTGAATATTGAAGGGCACCCCAACCTGCAACAAGGGGGAATCTGCTGTCAGCAGCAAACTCACCACCGGGGCACTAGGTTGTACGGCCACTGAACCAGACAGCGCCTCATTAAGATCCACAACAGTCAACAGCGCAGTCGTCCCCACACTCAGTGCTGGCAATGACAGCGACAGCACCGTATCCGATACACGACTCACCAGCAGGCTCGCAGTGCTGCCATCGGACTGCAACAAAGACACCGATAGCGCTATCGACGTGGGGAGCACATAGTCGGTATCGGCGAAGCTACCGGCTATCGCCAGCACTTCCAATGCAAAAGGCTCATCAATAGTGATCAAACTGGGCGGCATCAGGTACAAACGCTCTGCTACCACATCCACCGATACCATCGCCGTATCCGACAATGCGCCATCCGTCATCATCAAAGTGACCGTCGTGCCATCCGACACTCCCGACAGCGTCACGCTCAGGCTACTGGTGGTGCGCAACAGCTCCACTATGCCCTCCGAGGCTGCCACGGTCGCCGAGGATGACAGGCTATAGGACAGATCCACCGCCCCACTATCGTTCACAGCAGATACTTCTATCACAAAGGCATCGCCACTAACTACCACCGCCGGAGCGCTCAACTCAAGACGCGTCGCCACCACATCCACC
>JABABF010000114.1 GCA_014238345.1 Gammaproteobacteria bacterium | reverse complement strand
CGACGCTTTGGGCGGCAGCTGGGCACGCACTCGCGCCTGCCGTGGCGGATGATGGATGAGCGTCTCAGCTCGGTAGCTGCACGGGCGGAGTTGGTAGCGGCTGGTAGCGCTGCTCGAAAGCGCTCGGTACACAGCGTTGCAGCACGCTTGATTCTAGAGGCCTATTTGCGCTCGCCAGAGCGAGCGGAGCCCTAGCGGATGGCCGCACAGCTGGCGGCGCGCTACGCCACTTTGCAAGCACGACTAGAAGCAGCAGCTCAGGCCGCTGGCCGCAGACCCAACGACATCCTGCTACTCGGTGCCACCAAGCAGCGCGATATCGCCACGTTGCGTTGCGCCCACGCCTTGGGCTTGCGCCACTTCGGCGAGAACTACCTGCAAGAGGCTCTGCCCAAGATCGCCGCACTGGGCGACCTCCAGCCCTGTTGGCATTTTATCGGCGCCCTGCAAAGCAACAAGACCGCCCTCGTAGCACAGCATTTCCACTGGGTACACAGCCTTGATCGCCTGCACATCGCTGAGCGCCTCAGCGCCCAGCGACCACCCGAATTGCCGCCACTGGAAGTCTGCCTACAGCTGCAGCTTGATGACGAGCCCAACAAGGCGGGCGCAACACCAACACAGCTCCCCGCACTAGCAACGGCGGTGGCAACACTGCCGCGCCTGCGGCTACGCGGCCTGATGACTATGCCCGCCCCAAGGAATGACCACGCCGCACAGCGCCGCTCGCTGTCCCGAGCCCGCGAGCTGTTACAGCAACTGCGAGAGCAGCTACCACTGTTGGACACCCTGTCGCTAGGCACCTCGGCCGATCTGGAGGCTGCCGTGGCTGAGGGCTCGACTCTGCTACGCATCGGCACAGCTCTGTTCGGAGCACGCCAGCGCTGAGCTGGCGCTTTCAAGCAGTTGCCTGCAGAGTTGCTTCGCCACTCAGACCGCAAGTCCACTGCGAGGGGAGCGGGCGACTTGGATACCCCCTGTTGCTGAGGCTTTTGGCAGCGTGAGAAGCCGCCGCTACCGAGGATGCAACCTCACCCTGTTCGAGTGCTGAGACGGCTTCGGGATGTTTCCCGTGGAACATCTCTAATGAGGGTTGTCGGGTGCTAAGCCCTTGGTCACGAACGGCACCAAAAATGGCTGAGGAAAAATCTGATTTATTGTTTGCTCGGAGCAGACAACAGATTGGCGGTGTATTACGAGCCGACGATTCAAGGTGCAATCTTTAGTCTCTGGCCGCCAGATGGTCAGCTGAGTGCACTATCATCAGACATTACTTTAGGGTCCCCTGCCACCCCACTTGGCTGTGAGCGCAGATGATGCCCGTATAATTTGAGCATTCGCGCAGCTCCTCAATTGAACATGGCACTCACCCCATCCACTATGCCTCCGCTAGGCTTTATCGCCCCCGATTTTCAGCTGCCAGAACCCGCCGCCGACAGTCTGTTGCGTAGCCGCGATGACTGCTGT
>JABABF010000113.1 GCA_014238345.1 Gammaproteobacteria bacterium | reverse complement strand
TTAAAGAGCCGATGAATTTGGTGGTCGATTGCGGCGGCGGCCGCTACCGAATCCGGATATTCACCGCTGAGCACAGTTCCCGCAGCGATATGAATGCGCCCTTTGTAACCGACCAGCCCCTTGGCAATTTCCTCACCACTGTCGCCAGATCGAGGCTTGTCACTTGGGCTCTGATCTGCTAAAAAACAGGCCTGTGCTTTTTCTGCCTCGCAGGGATCGTATTCATAAGAGCAGGCCAAGGGGACAATGCGTAGCTGGCGGATGGCTTCGGCGAAAGGTAGTGGTTTCCAAGCTCGAGCCAACATACGTAGTAGTGCAGGATTAGTCTGATCTAAGCCATCCTTGGCGCGCCCACCGCGTTGGGCGATCCACACCGAGACACCGTCATCACTCAGCGATTGGCGAATATAGGTGGACAGTATTGATGCCCCGCGAACGGCCTGTGCACGGCTGGAGGCTTGCCGTTGCACACTAAAGCCTCGATTTAGGCACAGCAAGTCGGCGACAAAAGGCGGGTGGAACAGATTGTCGCCGATAGCTATCCGTGCGGTATTGACATCATGTTGCACTAACATGAGACCAAGTAGCACACCTTCGAGACAGATGTCACGGTGATTGCCGATAAATAGGGTGGGTCGCTCCAGCTCCAAGTTGTCAAAGCCACTTGAGCTGAGCCCGTCCGAACTATGCCTGAGTAATCGCTCCGCCAGCGGCTTGATCTGTGCTTGCAACTCGGCCACGTTGTGGATGCCGCGCAGGCGGCGGCGTAGCAATGGTGCATTGTGACGTGACAGTAGCCAGCTCAGGCTGCGCGGCCATTGGGGATGCATGCCGCGCAGCAGAGCAAAGCGCAATTTGCGTTCGCCCGCCAGACGTTGAAGCATGGCGTGCACTTCGCTGTCTGGGGTGGGCAGGAACTCCGGAAGAGTTGGTTGCTCGGCGACGCTCATGGAGCGGTGGTAGCGTTCGGTGAGGAGGAGTCGGGCAATCGCCTCGTTGTCACCGCCAAATCAGTGTAATGTTGAGCTATGCCCTTGGGGGGCGGGGGTGGAATCAGAATTGGTAACGCAGTATTGCGACCAAGCCAAAATAGTATTGCTCATCGACTGAGAGGGAGAAGGCAGAGTCGGAGTATTCGGTGCTATCGTACCACGACGCACGTGCTTCCAGCGCCACATGAGCCTTCTCGTCGATTGGGTAGCTCACTCCAGAAGCTAGGCGTATAGTGGTCTGAGCATCGTGGTCGTCACCTGAGGCGAATTGATCCTGTGTAGTGCCGCCGTCTGCTGAGTAAAAGCTTTTGAAATTCGTGGCGATGTCGGCGACACCGATGCCAGCTCCCACATAGGGAACCAGTGGCAGATTATTACCCAACAATAGTGGATTGAAATCCCAATACGCCAACACCATGTATTCATCAATGGAGAAATCGCCTAAGCTAGTGCCGCAGCTGGGGCATCCGGGATGAGTCGCTAGATTAGCATGGGCGTGTTGGCGGGTATCGTAGCTGACCTCAAGCCGCAACGCGCCAGCGTGTACACCGAAGCCGATACCGGTATTGAGCCCGCCGCCCAAGTTGCCAAAAGATAATGAGCCCTGCGTCGCGCCCTGAACACTCTGGCTGGCATCTGGCGAGTCGAGGGAATACAGATAGCCGATAGCCGTTTGCAAGTAAAAGCCAAAACGATCGCGATCTTTACTACGCGGCAGGCTGAGCCATTTGTTGCGTTGCCCATCCTGCGGTGGCCATAGTTCGCCTACGGAGTGGAATCGGTAGGTGTAATCCAGTGTGAAGTTGTAAAAATCCAAGTCAGCAAATTCTGTGCTGGCATCAGCGCCATCGGGCTGTATATCGGCATCATCGAAAGTGGTGAAGCGTAGCCCGACACCGAACATACTGTGGCGACTCAATAGGAAGTCCACACCAAATATCCCTTGAAAACCAAGCAGAGAAGATTGCTTGTAGGAGGACTCTACCAAGCTATTCCCCTCCACCCCAACGCTTTGGGCATCGAATTTTCCGATTCCTAAACCGAGACCGACATAGGGGCGCAAGCGCGAGCCGATCGGGATGTGAAAATAGCCATTGGCGAATAGCTGGTGTATCTGCAATCCGTAGGTGTCATTGCGAGAATCGGGGCCAATGTCTTTGAGGGCGCGCCGATAGGTATATTCCAATTCTGTGCTGAAGTGCCCGAATAGAATGCCCCCCGCCAGTGAGGCGATTGGTGCCGGTTGAGTATCGACATTGCCACACACGCCAGTCACATCCTTGGCACAGACATTGATTTGCCCGGTATTTGCATCGGACAGCCCGACCCCTAAACTGATGTATTTAGGGCGTGCTTGGGCAGTGGGAGACAGCACCATGCCACCTATTACTGTTAAGGTGACCATGATCACCATTGACATCGCCAGACTCCAGCGACCGCTCTGTCCAGCATGCTGACTGGTATTCCATTTCATAGCGCTCATAGCACTCCCTCCCATGCCACTTGTTCTTAAGCCTCTGCTCTGAGCAACCAGCTGCTGTTTGCAACTGATGTCATACCCCAGCGCGCGGCATATTTTGGTGAGTTTGCCGATGAATTCAGCGACTTGGTCATGCGGAAACGCCAAAAACTCTGCCCAGCATTTATCTTACAGAGGCTAATGTAGTATAGCCGAAGATGGTCAAACTTTCAGGCAGTGTAAAAATTCTCAAGGTGTGCCATGGCTTGGGGATGGCTCGGCGGCACGATGTACGCCTCTTGGCTGAGATTTAGAGATTGAGAACAGTGCGCACTCCGACTCCTTGGCGCAGGTCATCAAAAGCCGCCCCGATATCGCTGAGTGGGCGGCGAGCGGTGATCATTTGCTCAAGTTGCAGGCGCCCGGTGCGCCACAGCCCGATCAGTCGCGGAATCTCGTGGGGGGAGTTGCTACCGCCAAGCAGGCAGCCGAGAATGCGTTTTTGCGAGGTGACAAATAGTGCGACTGGGTCGATGTTGAACTGGGCATCCAGCGGTGGTGCGCCGACACAGACCAAGGCTCCGCCATTGCGGATCGCATCGTGGCCGAGTTGCAACAGGGCTCCGACACCTGCGGTCTCAAAGGCGTAGTCGACGCCGATGCCACCGGTGATCTCGCGCACACTAGTCAGCACATCATCGTGTTCGGGATCCAAGAGATGTGTGGCACCGAAACTACGTGCCAACTCGCGCCGTCCGGCGATGGGGTCCGAGACAATCACCGACGAGGCGCCGGCGATCACAGCACCTTGTACTGCGGCCAAGCCCACTCCCCCCAAGCCCATGATCAGTGCTGTTGCGCCGGGCTCTAGGCGGGCGATATTGAACACCGCTCCAGCGCCAGTCTGCATGGCGCACCCGATCACGCAGGCGACTTCGAGCGGCACATCAGCCGGGATCTTGACTGCGCCGTGGGCAGTGGTGATGGCGTATTCGGCGAAGGCGGCCACACCCACACCGCGCAATACGGGGCTACCATCCCGCGACAGACCCGTGTCGCCAGATGGCAGGGCATGGGTCATCAGGCTCAGGGAGTCCACACACAGGCTGTGCTCATCGCGCTGACAGTAGTAGCAGTCACCACAGGGTGCTGCTGGTGTCAACACCACGGGGTCGCCAGGGGCGAGGTGGGTAATGCCTAGCCCGACGGCATCGACAATGCCAGCGGCCTCATGCCCTAATATGATGGGTTGATCGACCGGGAATACCCCATCTGCCACACTGAGATCAGAGTGGCAGATACCGCAGTGTTTCACTCGCACCCGCACTTCACCAGCGCGCGGGTCAATGATCTCAACATTGTCTGACAGTGTAAATTGTGGTGTGGATTTTCCCTCTGCTACATTGCTTGCAGTCGGAGCCTCAAGCACAGCGGCGGTCATTTGTTTGGGCATGTAGCGACTCCAATTGTGTCAAAACATCTACGGCATTGATCTCTAGCAGGCAGAATTAAGGTGAGCCCAGCCACTCAATCCCTTAGTATACACTTCATAAAGAGCCTACATTTTCGGGGAGAGGCCGTGAATGGATAGCCAAACAAAGGCAAAGACCGCGCTGGAGCGCTCCGTGGCAGATGGCAGCTCATGGGAGGCATTTTGCGATCAATTGCGGGCTACGGGGCGTCAAGTGCAGCGTGCCGAAGCCGCCTCCAGCCCATTGGATCAGGCGGAGGGCTACCGCTATTTGGCGCGCATCGCCCGCACGGCCTTGGAGACCTTTGTCGAATTCAACGACCCCGAATTTCCGGTGATCTATCGCCCCAGCGATGAAATCATCAAGATCGGCGGCGACAATCCAGATAATTGTTACCAAAAATGCGTGGTGGATGCCAAGCGCGAATATCGTATTCGCGGTCGCCGAAATACGGTCTACTATCTCAGTTTTATCAGTCAGGGCAACAACTACGGCAAAGACGGCACCATGCTGTGTACCGGATTCCTTGACGGCAATGACTTGGAGGTCGAAGCCGACGGTCGCTTTGAGATCCACATTGGTTGCGAGCGACGGTCGGGCAATTGGTTGCCGTTGACGGAGCAGTCACAGGCACTGCTGATCCGACAGACCTTTGCTTACCGAGACCGCGAGCAATTGGCCGATCTTGAGATTGAGTGCCTTGATGCAGGGGCGGCGCCAGCGCCGTTGGAAGCCGCGCAATTCGCCCGCAACCTAGCTGCGGCAGGTCAATTCTTCGACGGCACGGTGCGGTTGTTTTGCGATTGGTCAGCTCACTATCAAGAGCATCGTAACCAGTTGCCGCTGGCAGACCAAGAGCTCTGCCAGCGCGTCGGCGGCGACCCCAACATCCTCTACTACAATTCTTACTGGCAGCTGGCTCCCGACGAGGCGCTGGTGGTCGAGCTCGACTCTGTACCCGACTGTGAGTACTGGAACTTTCAGCTGTGCAACTACTGGCTGGAGTCGCTGGACTATCGCTATTATCGTATCCATCTGAACAAATTCACTGCCACCGCCAATGCCGATGGCAGTGTGCGCATCGTGGTTGCCCACCGCGACCCTGGTGTAGCCAACTGGCTCAGCACTGCAGGACACGATTGCGGCACCATGTTATTTCGCTGGGTCGGCTTGGCCGACCGAGAGGGCATCGTGCATCCGCAGACCCGCGTGGTGGCGGTGGACAGCCTCGCCGCCAGCGCTGTGGCAACCGATCAATAAGGGAGGGTAAGTAGATGAGCAACACCGTGCAGAGCTTTGAGTTAGATGCCATACTGGCCGCCGCCCGCCAGCGCACAGGTCTCGCCGATTTTGGCTCGGAGCAGGACTTCATTGAGCCGTTGGCATTGTTGTTGCGCTCTATTGACGAAGAATCTGGGGTTCATGAGGCGGGTCGAGCGCAGCTGGCCGAGCGGATTATCAACCTGTTGGTGGATCGCCTGTATGCGGAGGATTGGTTCCGGCGCCACCCCGAGATTCTAGAAGAGCGCATTGAGGCTCCGGTGTTCATCGCGGCTCTGCCGCGCACGGGCACGACGATGTTGCATCGTCTACTGGCCAGCGATCCCGAAGTTCTCGCGGTACTGTGGTACGAGTGCCGTTATCCAGTGCCATTGCCGGGTAGCGAGGGAGCGGATCGCGACCCGCGCATCGCCCGCGCTGAGCAAGAGGTGCGCTTCATGCTCGAGAACTACCCTGGGCTCGATGCTATCCACCCGATGGATCCAGTGGGCCCGGATGAGGAGATCATGTTGCTAGAGCATGCCTTTATGAGTGGCATGCCGCAGTCGATGTGCAACGTGCCATCCTACGATCGCTGGGAGCGCGATGCCGACCACGAGTTGGGCTACCGCTATCTGGAGAAGATGCTCAAGTTTTTGCAATGGCAGAAGCGCCGAGCGGGTCACGGCGGGCGGCGTTGGGTGCTGAAATCGCCGGAGCACTTGGGGCGGATCGCTGAAATTATGCGGGTCTTTCCTGATGCCACGCTGGTGCAGAGTCACCGCGACCCGATGCAGACCCTCCCCTCCTTTGCCAGCATGATCTATTCTGGCTGGGCGGCGCACATGCCCGATCCAGATAAAACGGCGATTGTCCAGGTGTGGGGGCATCGTTGTCGCGACTTCCTGCGCCGGGCAATGCAGCAGCGCGAGCAGCTCCCCGCCAATCGCTTCATCGATATCAATTACCGCGATACCCTCTCAGATCCGATGGCGGTCACGCTGGAGATTTACCGTCATTTGGGCTTGGAATTGAGTTCAGGTGCACAACGCGAGATGGAGGCTTGGCGAGAGGCCAACCGGCGCGAGCTGCGAGCTAAGCACGAGTACAGTCTTGAAGAATTTGGCATTGATGAGGCGTGGGTTGAAAAAGAGTTTGCACAATACCGTGCGTTGCATGGCTTTGACCGCGCCACACCACAGGACTGAGGTGGCAGCAACACGAGATGCGCGTTCTGGCAACCGGTGGTGCTGGTTATATCGGTAGTCATGTGGTGGCTGCCTTGCTGGAGGCAGGGCACGAGGCCACAGTAGTCGACAATTTTTCAAACAGTAGTCCGTTGGCGGTAGCCAGCATTGCCGAGCTCTGTGGGCACCGACCCCAGTGCGTCGAGCTGGATCTGCTTGATGTGGATGCGCTCGAAGCCTTGTTACAAGGCGGTGATTTTGATGGTGTAATCCATCTGGCTGGGCTCAAGGCGGTGGGCGAATCAGTGGCACAGCCGTTGCGCTACTATGAGGCCAACCTGTGTGGATCTCTCAACTTGTGTCGGGCGATGCAAAGGGTGGGGTTGCGGCGGCTAGTGTTCAGCTCTTCTGCCACGGTCTACGGAGAGCCACAGAGCGTGCCGGTAACAGAGGACGCGCCGACTGGGGCTACCAACCCCTACGGCTGGTCAAAATATATGGTAGAGCAGCTGCTACGCGATATCGCCACCGCAGATGCCGGTTGGCACACTGCGTTGTTGCGCTATTTCAACCCGGTGGGAGCCCATCCCAGTGGTCGCCTCGGCGAGGAGACACGTGGTGAAGCGGCTAATCTGATGCCTCGACTTGCCCAAGTCGCCACCGGACGGCTGCCGAACGCCACCATCTACGGCGACGATTATCCGACCCCAGATGGCACGGGCATACGCGATTACATCCATGTTTGGGATCTCGCTATTGCCCATGTGCGTGCATTGGAGGTGCTGGCTGGCGACACTGCGCTTTCGGCGGGGGTGCATACGTGGAATTTGGGCACGGGGCGCGGCTATTCGGTGCGCGAAGTGATCGCCGCCTTTGAACAGGCCTGTTCCCGTAGCTTGCCACAGCAGGTGTTGCCGCGTCGCCCCGGCGATATTGCCGCCATTTATGCTGACCCATCCCGCGCCGAGCGCGATTTAGGTTGGCGAGCCAAACGCGACCTAGTGCAGATGGCACAGGATCACTGGCGCTGGCAACAGGGGCACCCAGCGGGCTACGAAGACGGCTGATCCGCCGTATAGCGGCATGATCGCGTTAGTTGTGCGGTGGGACGAGGCGCAGTTTGCTGCGCCGCCCCGTCGATGCACTGTCGGGCAGTGCGGTGCCGTTGCTTATACGCAGGAAGTGTTGCGTGGCGGCCGCCCAATCGGTCGCCTCGGTGATGGCGCTGATCATGGCGATACCGTCGGCACCGGCTTCCAGTACATCCAGCGCATTGTCGGTAGAGATGCCGCCGATGGCTACCACCGGATAGCGCACCTTGAGCAGGCTGCACCAGCGCCTGAGTCGCTCGAGCCCCTGTGGTGCTGTCGGCATGGCCTTGCTGGTGGTCGCAAAGATTGCGCCGATGGCAATATAGCTAGGAGCCAAGGCGTGGGCGAGCGCCAATTCGTGCCAACTGTGAACGCTGATTCCCAGGCGCAGACCCGCCGTTGCTATCGCATTTAAATCGGCACCGCCCAGATCAGACTGCCCTAAGTGTACGCCCCAAGCCCCCAATTCGATGGCCATGCGCCAGTAATCGTTGATGATGATCCGTGCCTGATAGCGCCGAGACAGTGCTATGGCTCGCCCCATTTCAGCCACAATTTGCTGGCGAGAGCCGCTTTTGATGCGCAGCTGGATGGTCCGCACCCCGAGTCGCAACAGTCGCTCGACCCATTCCGCGCTGTCCACGATCGGACACAGCGCCACACTACGCTTGGAGCAGCTGGTGAAGTTGGGGGGTGCGGTGTTGGGATACTCCGGATGCACGGTCGGCAACTCGGATAAATGCTCGGCACTGTCATGCAAGGCCAGTGCACCGATTTGGGTCGCGCCGCGACCCAAATTGAGACGGCGGTTCAGATACAAGCGCGCTAGCACCAGTGCATCGAGCAAGTGATGGCCGCTGGCGACTGCGGCGGCTACCGCCGAGGCCAAGGTACAGCCCGTGCCGCGCTGCCATGCGGTCTGAATGCGCGCACCTTGCAACCAATAGCTCGTTGCCCCATCAGTCCAGTAGTCACAGCAAAAATTTTCCTGACCCTCCAAGGAGTGCCCACCCTTGACCAACACGGATTTGGCACCTTGTTCGATCAGCGCCTTGGCCGCCTCTTCGACATCCTGTGCCTGATGGATCTGCATGTGTCTGGACAGCTGCTTGAGTTCGGGCAGATTTGGAGTCAGCAAATCGACATGACGCAGCAGCTGTTTGCGGATCGCTTCAATGCCATCATGGTCGAGTAGTGCGCCGCCGCCACTGGTTTCGAGCACCGGATCACAGACTACAAAGGCCTTGCTGTCGCGGAGAAAATCAGTGAGCAGGCCGAGTACGCCAGCATCGCCTAACGTGCCGAGTTTGATTGCCTGTGGTGGCATCTCCGTAGCGAGCGTCAGCAGCTGTCCCCAGACCTGCTCAACATCAAGCGGATACACCGCTCGCAATTGGCGCATGTTTTGTGCAGTCACCGTAGTCAGCACGGGGCAGGCGTGGCTCCCGAAATCACCGCAGGCACGCAAATCCGCTGACAGGCCAGCACCGCCACTGCAATCGGAGCCAGCCACGACCCAGACGATGGGTGGCTTGCTCAGTGCACTCATGTTGCACCGCCGCTCTGCGTTGCTTCGTGTTGATGCCAGAAGGGCGTGCCCACAGTAGGTGTACTGGGCACTGCAGTTTGGCGCGGTGGCATTGGCTCGGCACGATAGGCCGCGCGTCCGGCTGTCACGGCGGCGGCAAAGGCAGCTGCCATGATCACGGGATCCCCGGCCAAGGCCACCGCTGTGTTGAGCAATACTCCGTCATAGCCCATTTCTAGGGCGCGTGTCGCATCGGAGGGCAGGCCGATGCCTGCATCAATGATCAGAGTCGCATCGGGCAGGCGTTCACGCAGTGTTGCCAAGGCATAGGGGTTGAGCAGGCCGCGTCCCGTGCCGATCGGTGCCCCCCAAGGCATCAGCACTTCGCATCCCGCCTCTAGTAGCGAGCGCGCTAGCACCAAGTCCTCAGTGCAGTAGGGAAAGACGCGAAAGCCGCGTTTCACAAGTGTGCGTGCAGCCTCCACCGTGGCCAAGGGATCGGGTTGCAGATTGTAGTCATCGCCGATGACTTCCAGTTTGATCCAGTCGGTGGCGAATAGCTCGCGCGCCATCTCGGCCAGTGTCAGAGCCTCTTTCACACTGTGGCAACCCGCGGTATTTGGCAACAGGCGCCGTTCGAGGCTACGCAGAAATTGCCACAGTGAGCGCGCTCCGTCGGGCTCTTGCGCCTGACGACGCAATGAGACCGTCAGGATGTCCGTGCCTGAGCTGCGCACGGCTGCTCCGAGGCTATCTAGAGAGGGGTAGCGGGCAGTGCCGAGCAACAGACGGCTGTGCAGGGTCTCACCGTAGAGCGTCCAGTGGTCTGCGGGGGGTTGCATCGCTAGCCGCCCTCCACGGGAGCAACCACATCAATGCAGTCGTTTTCACTGAGCTGGTGGCGCGCCCATTCGGCATGGGGGACGAAGTTTCCATTGAGCGCTACGGCCACCTCGCCAAGAGCCCGCTCTCGCAACTCGCTCAGCTGTGAGAGCGGGGACGCTATTGGCACCTCGCGGTGGCTACCGTTGATGCTGACCTGCATAGCGCGCTACGAAACCGCCGCCATCGGCACTGCCTGTGGCAAGGGTAGTGCGGCCAGCGCTTTGTCTAGCAGTGTGGGAGCCAACAGGAAGCCATGGCGGTAGAGACCATTGACCCGCAACCATTTTGGAGTTGCCTCTACCCGTGGCAGATGGTCGGTGAAAGTGGCTCGGTGGGCGGCGTTCATCTCTAGAATCTCGGCCTCGGCAAAAGCTGGATGCAAGCTGAACAGCGCTGACAGTAATTCCAGCGCTGAGCGCACGGTGACTGCATGGCTTGCCGCGCTCTCGATCTCCGTGGCTCCGACTACATAGCTGTTGTCGGCGCGTGGGGCGATGTACAGCTGGTAGCGTGGGTGTGCCAGCCGCACTGGCCGTGACAGCTGCAATTCGGGTGCCGCGATGCGCAGTAGCTCGCCGCGCACGGCGCGCAGGCCAGGACACTGCCCCACGGCACCGGCACCGCGGCAATCCACTGCCAGGTCGAAGTACTGTGTGCCATCGGCGAGGCGCAGCTGCCCTGGCGCGGCTTCCTTAACCGAGGTGCCGGCGTGCCATTCACCGCCCAGTTGACGGATGACCCACTCCAGCGAGACCAGGAGCTGACGGTTGTCAATGCAGCCCTCCTCGGGCAGATACAGGCCGCCATCAAATCGCCCGGCCAGCTCGGGCTCCAGTTCGCTGAGCGCCGCCGCATCCAGCGTGTGGAAGCGGTCGGCGGCGACCCGTGTCGTCAGTAGGCGGCGCAGACGTTCTAGGTCGGCGGCATCGGCGGGGTGCGCCACCACCAGACTGCCGCGACCCTGAAACCACACTGGCGGTGCGCCCTCGGCGGCCAGCTCGGCCAGCAGCTGTCGCCATGCGACCACCGCGCCTGCACCCAGAGTTGCCATGGCCGTTGTACCCTCGGCGGCCTCGCTGAGTGCTGCCAACATGCCAGCTGCGGTCATCGCGGCGCTGGCACATCCCGCCGGGGCATGGTCATCGTAGAGGCTGACTTGGCAGCCACGTTGTAACAGGCGCCAGGCTAATAGCCGCCCCATCAAGCCCGCACCGGCGATCCCGACATGCATCGTTGTCAGTCGCTAGGAGGCATCGCGGTACAACTGGTCGCCGCCGGAGCGGAACTCATCCGCCTTGGTCGCCAGTCCGACCGAGATCTCAGCCGCCTGGCGTCGCACTTCGTGGCTGATCTGCATTGAGCAAAATTTGGGGCCACACATTGAGCAGAAATGGGCTTTTTTGGCCGCAGCAGCAGGCAGAGTAGCATCGTGGTAACTGCGTGCTGTGTCTGGGTCCAAGCCGAGATTGAATTGATCCTCCCAGCGAAACTCGAAGCGCGCCCGGGACAGGGCATCGTCCCGCCGCCGTGCCGCCGGATGGCCGCGTGCCAGATCGGCGGCATGAGCGGCGATGCGGTAGGCGATCAATCCCTGCTTGACATCGTTCTTATCCGGCAGCCCCAGGTGTTCCTTGGGCGTGACATAGCACAGCATTGCACAGCCGTACCAGCCGATCATTGCCGCGCCGATTGCCGAGGTGATGTGATCGTAGCCGGGCGCAATATCGGTGGTCAGTGGCCCCAGCGTGTAGAAAGGGGCGCTGTGGCACTCTTGATCCTGCAAAGTCATGTTCTCCTGGATCTGATGCATCGGCACGTGACCTGGCCCCTCAATCATCACCTGCACATCGTGCTCCCAGGCGACGCGGGTCAGCTCACCTAGGGTACGCAATTCGGCGAATTGCGCCTCGTCATTGGCATCGGCTATTGATCCGGGGCGCAGGCCATCACCCAGCGAGAAGGACACATCATAGGCACGCATCAGCTCGCAGATCTCGGCAAAATGTTGATAGAGGAAGTTCTCACGGTGGTGAGTTAGGCACCAGCTGGCCATGATAGAGCCGCCACGCGAGACGATGCCAGTGATTCGCTGAACGGTCAGTGGAATGTAGGCTAAGCGCACTCCGGCGTGGATGGTGAAATAGTCCACCCCCTGCTCGGCCTGCTCAATCAGCGTGTCACGGTAGATCGGCCACGATAGTTCTGCCGCAACGCCACCCACCTTTTCTAAGGCCTGATAAATCGGCACGGTGCCCACTGGAACGGGTGAGTTGCGTAGCACCCATTCGCGTGTTGTGTGGATGTCCGCCCCGGTGGATAGATCCATGATGGTGTCGGCACCCCAGCGTGTTGACCACACCATTTTTTCGACCTCATCGGCGATAGAGGCGCGCACGGCGGAATTGCCGATATTGGCGTTGACTTTGACTAAGAAATTGCGTCCGATCACCATCGGTTCACTCTCGGGGTGATTAATATTGGCGGGGAGAATGGCGCGGCCTGCGGCGATCTCGCTACGCACGAAATCGGCGGTGATACGTCCTGGCGCTACTTCGCCCCAATTCGGAGCGGCTTCCAGACGCTGGTTTTCCCGTATAGCCACATATTCCATCTCTGGTGTCACAATGCCTTGGCGGGCGTAGTGCAGTTGGGTGACACAGGTATCGCCACGGGCACGGCGTGGACGCGGAACCGATGGGAAGCGGCGCCCGCTGATCTGGTGAGCCGTCGCCGAACCCGAGTCGGCCAAGTGCTCGGTATCGCCGCGAGCCTCAATCCAACCCACGCGCAATGGCGGCAGGCCACGCGACAGATCAATGGAGGCTTGTGGGTCGGTGTAAGGGCCAGAAGTGTCGTAGACCACCAGTGGTAGGTTGGCTTCTTCCCCTCCTTCAGCCAACGGTGTGGGTGTCTGCTCTATCTGGCGCATTGCTACCCGTAGGCCATCCCTTCCCTCAGCATAGACCTTGCGCGAGCCCGATAGAGGACACTGGCTTTCGACCTCAAGTTCCGGCGGGCGGTGGGAGGCAGATTTATTCATTGTGGGTACTCGGGATACTTTGGTGATGGCTACAGCATAGCGCAGAGTCGTTAGGCAGCGGCGATAAGGATACATCCTGCCGCCCTTGACAGCTTCGTTATAGTGATGAACTTATCGGCGCGGTTTTCGGCCAGCAATGTCCCATCTACATCTGCCGGATGGCATCTTTCCGATTTGGGTTGTCGTCATCAGCTGGTTGATCGCAATCCCCTTGCTCTACCTTGCCTGCCACTTTGTCGTGCGCTGGGGGGCGTTGCGGCGCGTGGCCTTGCTCGGTGTTGTCACCGCTTGCGTGGTATTGGCAATGTCGGTAGGAGTTGGAATCTATCACTTAAATCTGTTGGTGCTGGCAGGGGTATTGCTAGGGCCAGCGCTGGGTTTTCTGACGGCCTTTTCAGCCTCGCTGTTATTGGCGCTGTTTGGGCATGGTGGGCTGAGTCTGGTGGGCTTGAACAGCATCATCACTGGCGTGGAGCCAGTGATGGGCTATTTTCTGTTTCATGCCGTGCGGCGGCGGTGGCCACAATTTGTGCGCATTGCCGCTGCGCTCGCCACGGTACTGGCATTGGCGATTTCGACGACGATTCTAGTCGGAGTGTTCTTTTTTGCTGGCTTCGACACGGGGATTTATACGGCGTTGGAAAGGCATGACGGCGAGCGGTGGATGGACGATGCCGGAAATCAGCGCCACGGCCACGAGTCATCTCCTGTTCAAGGACACGGTGCCCACGAATCTATGCATGGCGGGGGTGCCGAGGAGCCCAGTACGCGCCATGGTCTATTGAGTCTGTTGCTGATCACGGCTTTGCTGCTGTGGCCGCTGGAGGCGGCGGCCAATGCTTTTATCCTTCACTACATGAGTCGAGTGCGTCCAGCGCTCATCGTTGGTTCCCTCAATAGCCAGGCACTAGAGTCCTCGGCATCAAGTGGACGGCATGCAGAGCTACCGTAGATAGGTTGATGCACCGTGAAATTGGCGCTGATTGATCATTTTGCTCACACTGGGGACAGTGTCTTGCATCGGTTGCCTACCGGCTCTAAGTTGATTGCCTCAGGGCTACTGCTCGTCGCCGTCCTTAGCATCGACCATATTCTGCCCTCGCTACTACTCTACGCCGGGTTGTTAGTGCTGGCGCGCGCCAGCCGTAGCCCGGTTCGGGTGCTGTTCTTGACCTCGCTGTACCCGACACTATTCGTGTTGCTGATGGTATTAGGAGGTGGGCTTTCGCTGACGAGCACCGGGGTGTTGCTACTGTCGCGCGCCCTGTCCAGCACCCTAGTGGCTGTGCTGTTGGTTGCTACCACGCCCTACCCCGAGTTGGTGGCGGTAGGTGGCCGTTGGTTTCCGCCATTGTTACGACAGAGTCTGTTGCTGTGTTACCGCGCGTTGTTTTTGATGTTGAGTCTGCTTGATGACATCCGCACGGCGCTAAGGCTACGTGGCCGTCGCAATCTACTGACTGCCATGGCTCTATTTGTTGTGCGCGGTTTTGATTTAGCTGAAGAGCAGTACAGCGTGATGCGCTTGCGCGGCGTGGATGGAGGCGCTATGGCCTACAATCCCCGGCAGTGTGGCTCAGCATGGATGGGCTGGTCTGCAGTGGCACTCGCCACGCTGGTATTGGTCGGCACCTCGCTACTTGACACTCTGTGGTATGGGGAAATAGGGTGACAGCTGAACTATTGGCGGTTCGCGCCAAAGATTTTCACTATCGCCATGAGGACGGCACTGAGCTCCATTTTGAGAACTTAGATATGCAAGTGCGCCAAGGTGAGAAAGTGGCCTTGCTGGGTAGCAATGGCTCGGGAAAAACCACCTTGCTAATGCATTTAGTCGGCCTTTACGGTAGCGCAAATCAGACGGGTATAGAGGTGCTCGGCTGTCATCCGGTGCGGGATTTTCGCCGCCTGCGTCACCGGGTTGGTACTGTGCTACAAAATCCAGAACGACAAATTCTCGCCCCCACAGTGCGTGACGATATCGCCCTGTCGCTACGCAGTGCGGGGCTGCCCGAGGCACAGGTGCGTCACCGCGTTGAGGAGCTGCTTGAGCAGCTGCATATCAAGACCTTGGCCGATCGAGTGCCACACTATCTCAGTGGTGGGCACAAGGCCAAAGTAGCCATCGCAGGAGCGTTGGCACTGGAGCCAGAGCTGTTGGTGCTCGATGAGCCTTTTGCCGATATCGACCCGTTGTGTACCCACGATTTGGTCGAGCTGCTAGAGGAATTGAACCGTAGCTGTGGCACGACCATCATCATGTCGATACATGATGTTGAGACCGTTGCCACCTTGACCGACACCGTCTATCTGCTAAGTGCTGGCGGTCGCTGTGTAGCAAGCGGCACACCGCAGGAGATTTTCTCGCAGCCCGATGTGCTTGAGCATTGTCATGTGCGCCCGCCAGTGCTGGGATTGTTGCGTCAGGAATTATTGCGACGCGGTGTGGCATTGGATTTGCACCTGCGGGTGGATGAAGCTGTGGAGCAATTGATGCCACTTCTCAAGTCGGCTCCCGAGGACGAGGGCTAAGGGGCTATGGGCAGTGCCGAGATGCACACTCTAGTGCCGCCACCTCAGGCCGACATTGCAGCCATGGTGGCATTGGCCTTGGCCGAGGATCTGGGTGGCGGCGATCTGAGCGGTGCCTTGGTGCCGTCGCAACAGCCATTGTGTGCCGAGCTGCGTAGCCGCGAGCCGATGGTGCTTTGTGGGCTACCGTGGGCGCAAGCGGCTTTTTGCCAACTCGACTCGGCAGCGGAGTGTCGCTGGCACTACCACGATGGTGAGGAGCTGTTGGAGCCGACCGTGTTCGGCACCGTGCGAGCTCAGGCACAGGCACTGCTCGGTGCCGAGCGCACTGCGCTGAATTTTTTGCAATTGCTGTCGGGCACCGCCACGGCTTGCCATCGCTTGGCGCACGAATTAGAGGGATTGCCGGTGCGCCTGCTCGACACACGCAAGACCGTGCCTGGCCTGCGGCTAGCGCAAAAATATGCCGTGCGCTGTGGCGGTGGCGACAATCATCGCTTGGGTCTCTACGATGGCATCTTGATCAAAGAAAATCATTTGGCGGCACTGGGTGTCGGTGATGCCATCGCGGTGGCGGTGCGCACGGCGCGACAACAGTCTCCCGCAGTGGAGGTGACTGTAGAGGTGGAAGATTTGGCGCAGCTGGGCGAAGCACTGGCGGCGGGGGCGGATTGTGCTCTACTGGACAATTTTTCACTGGCCGAGCTGGCTCAGGCGGTGGCGCTGTGTGGCGGGAGTATGCTTTTAGGGGCCTCAGGTGGCATTGATGCTGAGCAGTTGCGTGCGGTTGCCGCCACGGGTGTGGATCGTATTTCGGTCGGTGCGCTGACGAAGCACTGCCGCGCCATTGATCTGTCTATGAGGGTAGTGGCGGGCACGGCGGCTATTGCGGCTGACTAATGGTGGCCTAGCGCACCGACCGGCACTGGAGCAGACGTTGTTGTGAAGCACTCTTAGTGGCCTCTAGGCTCCCGCCCAGAGGCCACTAAGTTGGCTCCTTTGCAGTCATGATCCCAAGTGGAGTTTTCTAGTGGTGAGCCGCCCTCGCCGATGATCATTTTGGCGCGCAAGACGCTTTCTGGAGAGCCGAATATCCAACAGTTACCACAGTTGTATAATCTGAAGGAAAGCCAGATTTATTGGTTTCTCGGGGCAGACAACAGATCAAGAATGCATTCAAAGTCTACGATCCCCAGTGAAATCTGCAATCTCTGACAGCCGGAAAGCAGACGGAAAGTTGGTAGAGCGCATTATTCAGACCTTCTCCCAGCATTTAAAGTAGTGGCATTATTCAAAAAGCGCCCACCGGGGACTCATCGCTACTCGCCTAAGGGACTCAGTTTACGCTTCAAAGCTTGGCGCGGTGACCGCGCTCTTAAGCGAGTGCAAAATGGATTGTGCTTTGAGCGTCTTAGTAGTGATAATGTGCTGGATCCCAGTGGTATTACCGTCATACTGAGCGCATTTAAACGGCTCCATTGGTTGCCCTATCAGCTGGCGGCATTACGGTGCCAGAGTGTGCCGCCACAGCAAATATGGCTTTGGCACAATGTCCGCTCAGAAGAACCGCTGAGCCGAGATCTCTCCACCCAGTGTGACCGCTTGGTGGTCTCTAATCACGATTGGTCTTTTTTCGGTCGCTTCAGTCTGGCGCTGATGGCGCAGACCCAGTATGTTGCGGTGATTGATGATGATATATTCCCAGCTCCACAGTGGTTCGAAAGTTGCATTGACACGATCGAAGCGGGTCATGACGGGATTCTTGGCGGAGCCGGTGTTATTTTGCCGCCCAAAAATTATTACCGAGATGGTTTTCGCAATGTCGGTTGGAATGGTGAGCACCATACGGATGTGCAAGAAGTGGATTTCGTGGGACACAGTTGGTTCATGCGTAGCCAACACGCCCATTTGATGTGGCGAGAGCGCCCCTATACATGGAACAATGCCGAGGATATGCACCTCAGTTGCATGGCGCAATTGCATGGCGGACTCAAAACTTGGGTGCCGCCCCATCCGGAGAAACAACCTGCGCTGTGGAGCTGCGAGGTCGACCGAGGACGAGTCGCCAGCACTACCCATGCCGCATCCAAAGCCGGCGGCGATTTCAAAATGGTGCGTGATCAGGCGGTGGAACACTACAAACAGAAAATGGGTTGGAAAATTTTGTCAACGAGAGACTTGTGATGAACAAAACCCTGATGATTGAGGTCGGAGCAGGAGAATTAATTGACCGGATCAGTATTTTGCACATCAAGTCTGCGCAAATAAAAGACCAGGAACAATTGGCTAATGTGCGGCGCGAACTCGATTCCCTTGGTGCGGTGCGTGATCAGAGCCTCGCCCAGTCGCCTGCGCTGAGTGAGCTGACGGAGCAACTGAGCGAAATAAATACCAGATTGTGGCAATTAGAAGACGATATTCGTGCCTGTGAAGCCAACCGAGATTTTGGCGCGGAATTTATCGCTGCAGCTCGCGGCATTTATCTGACCAACGACCGTCGAGCGACCATCAAGCGCGACATTAATTTCCTCACGGGTTCCTCCATTATTGAAGAGAAGCTCTATGCTGGTGGTGAGTAGGTGGCGAGTATTCGGCTGGCGGCCTGATAGACCTCAGCGACTGGGATCGATTGCATGTTCTCCTGCTCAAAAATAGCGCTGTAATAGGATGATCCAATACGTTCGGCCATACCCAGCATCCCGCACAACGCGATGGTCGCAACGCCACAGCGGGCGGCGAGATGGGTAGGGCCAGTATCATTGCCGATCACTAGGCTGGCGTGTGTACACAGACCTGCCAATTGGAACAAGCTGAGTGGTCGTCCATTGTCCAGTAACAGGGTCGCTGGCAGAGCGCGACAATACTCGATTTCATCTGGCCCCGGTGCCGTAATAACTTGTCGTCCCTCGGCGGTGAGCTGCGCTGCCAAGCTGCCAAAAAATGGCCACCGTTTAATTACATGGCGTGCCGAGCTGCCGGGAATCAGTAATATGGCACCTTCGGAGATATGGTGGTTGCGCAAAATGGAACTCACATCTTCGGCCATCCATGGCGACAAGTCAATAGCTGCTGGGGGAGGCTCTGGCAGTGGCAATTCTTGGTCTGTAGGATGACAATAATAGGGGATAGAGGTGCCTAAAGCCCAGCGATAATAGAGTCGCGTTCGACTATCGTTCTGCAAGTCGTAGATCCTATCAAAGCCACCTCTGCGGAGTTGCTTGGCCACTGCGATGAGGCGGTGAATGTGCCAAGTGGGTTTTCGGGGGTCGATTACTATTTCATCGACATAGGGGCAACGCTTGAAAAGCGTGGCGTAGGGCTGGGAGGTCAACACGGTGATGTGTGCCTGAGGGTGGTACAGTCGGATCCTGCGCATACTCACCATGCAGAAGATCACATCGCCGAAAGCCCCCAACTTGAATATCAGCACCTTTTCGAGCCGGGTTGCTGTGGCGAATATTTTCGCTACGGGCATAGGCGTATCGCTTTCTTGCACTTTGATGAGCGTATCCCGCATATCCCGTTAAGCAGGCCGTGTAGCCAGCTGTATGGTGGCGCTGATTATACGCGTAGCGGATCATGTCATTCCTTAAAACATGGGTGCGGCGCAGGTAGCATTTAATTCCTCTATCTACCACACAATATTACCTTTAATGTACAATGCCTTGGCAGATGTTATGGATGGTAATCATGCATGTTCCACCCCCTTTCCGCTGAGCTGCGCTAAGCCGTTGAGTTGCTTAAAGAACATTGCTTGCGCACCACTTTCCATTTGCCGCTAGATGGATGTTGCTATGCGCATCGCACAATTGCTCCCAGCGCTGGATGGCGGTGGTGTTGAGCGCGGTGTTGTCGAGCTCAATCGCGAACTAGTTAAATGCGGTGTTGAGAACATCGTCATCTCAAGTGGCGGTCGCTACGCCACCCAGATTGAAGCTGACGGTGGGCACCACATCCAACTGCCGGTCGCCAGTAAAAATCCGTTGACTTTTCGGCGGCGAGCACGCGCTTTGGAGCATGTGCTAAAGCAATATCGCCTGCAACTACTACATGTGCGTAGTCGCCTGCCCGGATGGCTCACGGTCTTGGCCAATCGCCGCCTTGCGCTACCGGTGGTCACCACAGTGCACGGCATCAATAGCGTTAATGCTTACAGTCGTGTTATGACCCGCGGCGAGTGGC
>JABABF010000112.1 GCA_014238345.1 Gammaproteobacteria bacterium | reverse complement strand
GTACCGACCGGGGCCGCTGGGTGAGGGGATGCACGAAACCTATGTGGAGCGGCGCAATGGCACCGCACACTTCGAATACAACCCACCGCAATTGCGCCCCATTCTCCAAGAAACTCAAGGTGTCATCACCTACCAAGAGCAGGTCATGCACATCGCACGCGAGCTAGCTGGCTACAGCCTTGGCGAAGCCGATTTGCTACGCCGAGCGATCAGCAAAAAAAAGAGTGAAGAGTTGGCGAGCCACCGGGGGATTTTCACCCGTCGGGCAGTGGAGCGCGGCCACGACCTTGACATTGTCAATACGCTCTTTGACCAGATCGAACAGTTTGGCGGCTACGGCTTCAACAAGTCGCACTCGGTGGCCTACGCTCTGTTGGCCTACCACACCGCTTGGTGCAAGACTCACTATCCCGTGCAGTTCATGGCGGCGGAGATGTCCATCGACATGGAACGCCAAGAGCGCCTACACCTGCTGGCGATGGAGTGTCGGCGACTCAATATCAGCCTACTGCCTCCAGATATCAATCACAGTGCAGTGCACTTCCACGCCACAGAGCACCGCCACATCCGCTTTGGCCTCGGCGCAATCAAGAACTTAGGTCAAGGTGCTGCCGCGCAGCTAATCGCTGAACGGGAGCTCAATGGCCCTTTCAAAGATTTATTCGACTTCTGTAGCCGCATCGATTTGCCGCACATCAGCTCCCAAGGTCTCGAAACATTGATTGATGCTGGAGCCTGCGATGCACTCGGTGCAGGCCAGCGGTCGGTGTTGCTCGCCGCCTTGGATAGCGCCACACGTACCGCCGAGCAGCAGCACCGCAATACCGCAGCGGGTATGAGTGATCTATTTGGTGCCGCCGAGGACGGCCGGGGCGATGAGGTCTCGGATGTCTATCACAACTTCCGTAGCACCCCCACCGCCAACCCATTGCAGACACTGGCGGCAGAGGCCACGGCGCTGGGTCAGTATCTCAGCGACAACCCGGTAAACCTCTATCGCCAAGAGCTAGATCTGTTGGACACGCAGCCACTGGACAGCTCGGAACGCAAGCGATCCGGTTACTGGGTAGGCACAGTCATCAGCATACGCTTACAGGGCTGGCGCAAGCGCGCCTTCCTCCACTTGGATGATGGCCATGCACACGCTGAAGTCATCATTGAACCGGAGTTGTACCAGAACTATCGGGATATCCTCAGCAAGCACTGTGTGCTGATTGTGCAAGGCCACATGACGGCGGGTGGAGGCATCCGCGCCAAACAGCTGTTCACCATGGATCAGTGGCGCTCAAAGTATGTCCGTAGCCTGCGCATCCAGCTGCCCACTGAGGGCGACCCAACTCGGCTACTAGATGAACTAGAGCCGCTGTTGCGCGCGGCCACACCGGGACCCTGCCAGTTGCTACTCCGCTATCAAGATGCCTTCTACGAGACTGACTTGCAGCTCGGAAAACGCTGGCAGATTAACCCCAGCGATGGCCTGTTATTTGGCTTGCGTCAACGGCTGGGCACAGAGCGAGTGGAAATGCTGTTCGGCGCGCCAGACTATACTTAAATCTGATCAAGTGACCCCCAGCATGACCGTATTCATAGTCAGCTAGTGATGAAATTACCGTTTTGAGCCCGTCACTCAATGGCGGCTTGCCCCTCAACCGTGCGGATACTCCCGTGCCGTGCTCACCCCCACCACGGCAAAGCGACATGCCCGGGCAGTGGTGCGGCGACCGCTGGGTTGGAAGCAGCGCACGGGAATGCTCAGGCCACATCGAAACGGAGCCAGTAGTGTTGGAGCACAGCTCGTGAGTTTAGAGCCACTGGACTTCGAGCGACCCATTGCCGCGCTGGAGGAGCGCATTGAGCAACTGGCGACCATCAACTCTGCCGACAACCTAGATATTGCCGCAGAAATCTCCTACCTGCGTGACAAAAGCCACAAGTTGACTGCCAAGATCTACAGTGCGTTGCCCCCGTGGAACATCGTACAGGTTGCCCGACACATACAACGCCCGCACAGCTGGGATTACATACAGCGAATTTTCACCAATTTCGACGAATTACACGGTGATCGACGCTTCGGCGATGATCACGCCATTATCACTGGAATCGGTCGCATTGAAGGGATGCCAGTAACCATTATCGGCCAGGAAAAGGGGCGCACTACCAAAGACAAGGTGTTCCGCAATTTTGGCATGGCTCGACCCGAGGGCTACCGCAAGGC
>JABABF010000111.1 GCA_014238345.1 Gammaproteobacteria bacterium | reverse complement strand
TCATTGCGTAGCTCATGTCGCTCAGGTCACTGTGCGCTTGGTCGCCAGTGGGGTTCGGCTACTCCTCGATCGATCATGGCACGGCATGGTCGATGTGTGCTGATCGTGTGCTGAGGTCGCTTTCTATGCTGGTTTTAACTGCGAAGGCGTTAGTTGATTTTCTCACCAACTTCTTGCAAGTCGGTCTGTTGTTGTGCCTGTGTGGCGGTGCTCTCTTAGCTGGTCGGCATATTGCGATACGGCATCGGGTAGCAGCTGTCGCATCGCCGATGCCACGGCTACTAGGCGTGGGTTTGCTGGGTCTAGTGGTGGGGGTGTTATTTATAGTTGGCGGAGCCATGCGCCCACCCATCATCCTTGCTCTACAGCACTGGGAGAGCCGTTACCCGCCGTTTAATAAGCACTTAAGTTGTGCGATGCTTGATAGAGCGGAGCACCGATGGGTTGTAGTGCTCGGCTCTGCAGCCAGCGGCGTACAGAGTCGCTCGGCGATTGTTCGGCTCCGAGAACAGGGCCTATCGCGCTTGACTCAGGGGATCAGCGTTTACCGACAATGTGAGGCTCAGACTCTGGGGTTTTCGGGGGATTCTTCCGCAAAGGTGTCGGCGTTGGCCGCCAGAGAACTGGGGGTGCCGTCGGGTGCGACCCGCATCCTGCATGGTGCACGAACCACTGCGGAGGAGGCCTTGTTGTGGGCTCCGCTACTGGGCGGGGAGCCCTTCATTCTAGTTAGTTCAGCCTGGCATCTGCCGCGGGCAATGGCGCTGTTTGAGGCACAGGGCATGGCTCCTGTAGCTGCGCCAACTGATTTCATCACTGGCACCAAACCAGTGAGCTCCTCGCCGCTATCGTTGCTATTGTTACACCCCCAAAATTACGAGCTGTGGATACTGTATCTGCACGAGCGCATCGGCTTGTTGTGGGCACATTTCAACGGGGATCTCCAGACAGCTTATTGACTAGAGCTGGCAATTCACGCCAACGGTGCATAACAACATCCGGATGTGGCGCGCCAAAGCGCCATATTCGGTCATCGAAGTTTGCCCAGATAGCTTGGCATCCTGCCCGCTTGGCTCCCTGCACATCATCGGTTGGGTCGTCTCCGACATGGACGATTTCGTGCGCTACTAGGCCAGCTCGGTGTTGCACAGCTGCGAAGGCCTCGCGATGTGGTTTGCCGTGGGGCAGTGTTTCAGCACGCAACGAAAACTCGAAATAGCGGCCACAGGCTAGGCGTTGCAGCTCAGCGTTGCCGTTGCTCAGTGAGGCTAGCCGATAGTTTTGAGCCAATTGCGCCAGCACTGGCTCCACGCCGTCGTAGAGCGTGATGCGGTGGCGCGCGTTGAGGAAAACGGCAAATGCCGCCGCCGCTCCCAGACGGCTGTGTTTCCGGTCACAGCCGAAGCTGCGCAGCAATTGGCGTAGTGACAGCTGCCGCAAGGCGCTGAGCCGGTGGCGCAGCTGCGGGCGTTGCTCAATCAGTGCGAGGCGCCGCTCGCGCATGCGTATACAGTCCAATTCGGCGCGGTGCTGTGGAAACCGCTGGCACAGCCATTGAGCCAGTGTTGCTTCGGCGTGGCGCAGAGTCTGCTCTCCATCCCACAGCGTGTTGTCGAGATCTAGGCAGATAAGTTGTAGCGAGCCGCTCACAACTGCCGTTTGCGTTGTGCCCTCGGGTGGGCGGCATCATAGACTCGTGCCAAGTGATCAAAATTTAAGTGGGTGTAGACCTGTGTGGTCGAGATATCGGCATGGCCGAGCAATTCCTGCACGGCGCGCAGATCACCGCTGGCCTCCAGTAGATGGCTGGCGAAGGAGTGGCGCAATGTGTGCGGGTGCACTCCCTGTGATAATTGACGCTGGCGAGCTCGCAATACGAAGCGTTGTTGCACTGTACGCGGGCTTATCCGCCGGCCTAAGCGACTCAGAAACAGCGCTGGTGGCAATTCTGCTGCGCGTACTTGGGAGCGCTGAGCGAGCCAGCGTTGCAAGGCGGTGATAGCAATGCTACCGATTGGCAACAGCCGTACTTTGCCACCTTTGCCGAGGATACGCACCAGGCGCTGTGCTGTGTCCAGATCCTCCACATCCAGAGCAGTGAGCTCGCTGAGGCGCAGGCCACAGGAATACATAATCTCCAGCATCGCTTGGTCGCGTACTTCCAGCCAGCTCTCATCTTTGTCGCCACTGCGCAACAATTGTCCGACTTGTTCGGGGCTCAGTGTATTAGGGAGGCGCTTAGGGGCTTGCGGTGCCCGGATGCCGATGCTGGGGTCGCGCTCTAAACCCTCGTGGCGTACTAGGTAGCGAAATAGCGAGCGCAGTGCCGACAGACTGCGTTGGATACTGCGCCCAGAGCGGCCTCGGCGGTGTAAGGTGGCGGTGAAATCGCGCAACAGGGCGGCATCTACTTGCTCGACTTCATATACTTTGCACAGTACACAGTGGGCGCGGAAGTGAGCCAATTCATGCTGATAAGTGCTACAGGTGCTGGATGCCAGACGGCGCACATTGCGTATATGCTGAATAAAAGCGATGATTTGGCGCTCCATTATCTGAGCCGCTAGCGCCTTGGTAGCCACATAGTGTCAGCAATCAAGAATTAGGCATGGTGGGTGGCTAATAGGCGCCCAGCCACTTCGCCTAGATAAGTGAGGAACAAAGTGTCCATGCTGGATTGAAAGTGTTCTGGGTCCTTGCTACCCAGCGCTAACACTCCCAGCATGGTATTGTCGCCTCCATGCAGTGGTGAGATGGCAGCGGAGCCGATCTCACGGTTGGCGGGGAAGAGAAAGTCCAATGCGGCCTCACTTAGGGTGCCGCACAGAGCGCACCGGTCTTCGAACAGCTGTGGCAGAGCGCTACGCGCCTGAGCCTCTGGAGCGCCGCGTAGCAGGCTTTCCTGATCCTCGGTAGTGCCAAATAGCAGTAGACTACAAGTGTCCACTTGCAATTCCTCACGGCAACTGCTGTGCATGCTGGCGTTGAAACCCTCAAGATCGCTAGCTTCAAGCAAGTTTAGCGCAATGCGGCGCACGCTCTGGAATAGTTGTTCATTGGCCTGTGCAGTCGCCAGCAACTCATCCAAACGGCGGCGCAACTCGGCGTTATTCTGCTGTAGTGCGCTAACGCGGCGGTCTGCCAATTGCACGACTTGACCCGAGTCACTGTCATTGGGTGCTGGTGCTACTAGCTGGAGTTTGTCTAGCAATTCTCGATGGCGCAACAGGAAGTCTGGTTGGTTGCGTAGGTAATCTGCTATGTCCGCTTCGTCGACGGGGGTTGCGGTACCTTGTGGCACCGTGTCTGCATTGGCCATGATGGTGTACTCCTTTTAGTTTGCCCTTAGTTTATGTGGCGGGGGTGGTAGCTGTGGACAAAAGAGCCGTGTAGCTGGGTGGCACCGGTCAGCACCACGGTATCGGCGGCGCCATTGAGCCATTCGATAAGCAGCGTGCCACCGGGCATGGACACCTGCACCATGGTGTCTAGAGTGTCGCGCCGCTGGCCCGCGATGACCGTGGCGGCGGCGCCACTGCCGCAAGCTTGGGTTTCGCCGACACCGCGTTCGTAGACCTGTAGTGAGACTTGATTACGATCCATGATCTGTGCCACGCTGACATTGACTCCATCGGGGTAGTCTGGATGTCGTTGCATGATCTTGCCGAGTTTGGCGACGCTGTGTGAGCCGTTGGTTGAGCTTGCGTCGTCTAGTTCATTTACAAAGATGACAGCGTGAGGATTCCCCAGTGAGACGGGGTGGAACGGTGGGTAATCGCCATTGCCTTCTCGGGGTTCGGTGACCCGCATCGAAGGCACCGGCAATTGCACACGGACTTTTCCGCTGGCCAACAGCTGACCATGGCAATCGCCAGCGAGGTTGCGAACGCTCAATTGTGGCCCAGGAGCCAAGCCCTGCTCTATGGCGAAGCGCATGATACAACGTACGCCGTTGCCGCACTGCTCGACTTCGCCGCCGTCTGCGTTGAACATGCGCAGTGAAAAATTGTTGTGTGCGGATTCCGGAGGCAACAACAGCAAGGTTTGGTCGCAGTTGTGCTCTTCGCTGATGGCTCCGAGGAAGTTGCCGAGCTGCGTCTCTGGCACCGCGATCTGCTGAGTGAGTGCATCGATCACCACGAAATTGTTGCCAGTGCCATCCATCCTATAGCAGAGCAGCTCACGTTGCGGTTGTATGGGCATGGTGGCAGAGGATCGCTGGCGCACCCTCACATTATAGCGGTGGCTCTCCGGGTGCAACGGACTCGCCCCGCATGAGCTCTGCCTGCGTCTCGCGTCTGCGCGCCAAGTGGTGGCTACTTCCCGATACCAGCACTTCTGCCGGTCGTGGCCGACCGTTGTAGTTGGAGGCCATGCTCGCGCCGTAGGCTCCTGCCATGCCGATGGCGATGAGTGCATCAGAGCCGAGCTTTAGCGGGCGTTGGTAACCGAGCACATCGGCACTTTCGCACACTGGCCCCACGATATCCACCAGCGGTAGCGCTTGCTCTGTGGTGGTTTTCAACACGGGCATGATAGGGTGCCAGTCGC
>JABABF010000110.1 GCA_014238345.1 Gammaproteobacteria bacterium | reverse complement strand
GGGTGGTCGAGATCGCTATCCCTGTTCCTATATTCCTCACCGTGGTATCCAGCCTGATCGAATCTCCCGAATTCACTGTCGTAATTGACTGTCCCGTGCCATCCCTAACAACGACACTATCCACCAACAAGTCGGGGGCGGTGATCGTAACAGCAACAACCTCCGAGGAGCAGTTATTTGATGTGTTGGTTTCACCCGTGACTGCTTCCACACAAGCTCCCACATAATAGGTCTCGCCTGCAATCACCGCAGTGGGTACTGAGCAAAATGGCATGAGGGTGCTACTGGATCCAGCGACTAGAACTGGCACTGTAACTGCTGTGCACAACAGCGTATCACTCGCCTCAATGCTCATATCAGACGACCATAAATAATTCAGGGTAGTCGAATCTGCTGCACTTTTCCCTATATTCCTCACCGTGGCATCAAGCCTGATCGAATCTCCCGAATTCACTGTCGTGATTGACTGTCCCGTGCCATCCCTCACAAAAACACTATCCACCAATAAATCGGGGGTGGTGGTAGCAGCTTTGACTATAACAGCAACCCCCAAGGAGCAGTTATTTAGCGCTTTAAATCTATTCTGGCTATTTTCTTCTTCGCTTAGCGGATCTAAGCAAGCCCCCACATAATAGTCCGCACCCGGAGTTGCAGCGGAAGACACTATGCAAGTTGCAGATTCAACGCTAGTTCCGCCTGTAGATACATTCCCCACAGGCTTCGAACACAACTGTATAGATCCTTCGCTATTATGAATAACCGCCGTGGGCGAAAGCAAATAACGCAGGGTGGTAGAGCTCGCTATCGCTGTCCCTATATTTCTCACCGTAGCAGAAATCGTGATCAATTGACCTATCTCCACTACGCTGTCGACCATTACCGTATCGTCCACCGTCCAGTCAGCACCACTCTGAGTATTTCTGATTCTAAATACAGCCTCCTCCGAGGAGCAGTTATTTGATGTGTCGGATTCACCACTTACTGCACCCACGCAAACCCTTACATAATAGGTCTCACCCGGAACTGACGCGCCAGGCACGTTGCAATTCTCTCCGAAGACATAGACAGGACTGCCAGGATCTGGGATAGGTACAAATTCACTATAGCAAAGCACTACCGTGTCACCAAAAGCTTGAGTTGGAGTGAACGCAAAGTAGTAGCCCAACGAGGCCATCTGATCCCCCGCGTCTCCTAAATTGCTCAGCTGGGCCGACAATGCAATCACTTGCCCTGGATCCACATCATGCGCACTTAAGGTCAAGCTGCTAACTATCAAGTCGGGGCCAGTTGTTAGTATTTTGGGAGCAATGATGAGTTTTTCGATGTATGGATAAGCCGTGTTGGGGTCAGTAAGGTCGTACCCAGCAACCCATCCTGCTGTGCCACCATCCCATGCTATGAAGTACCAGTGAAATCCTTCACCGTTATAAAAAACATCTCCATTGCTAGAGGCAACCGTTCCTTTCTGACCCGCCTGTATCTGACCTACAGAGGTGCAAGTAGTCGTTGCACAGGAACGAATATATAGGGTATAGAGCGCTCGAACCCGATCCCCTGCATAAAGGTCTAGCTGACCTTCTCCCGCCACTGTATTTGCTGGAACCTGACAGGCCAAGCCCAACAATAAAAGGACAGCCAACCTAAAATAATTGCAACGAACCCCCACGAGTGCTGGGGGATCTGTGCGATTGAATGGCGATAATTTCCTCATTTTTCCGTATTAACTCTCTATAGTGACATCAAACATAATGCTTTCTTACTGACTATTTTATAGCTGCCAGAGATTGAAGATTGCACCTTGGATTGTAGGCTCTCAACACACTATTGGCCTGTTGTTTGCTCCGAATCACCCTCAGCCTCCGCATACCCACAACACTATTTCCACCTCAATCGCCGCCCCCTTAGGCAACGCAACCACACCAACGCAGGCGCGCGCTGGGTAGGGTTCGCTGAAATACTCGGCCATCACTTCGTTGACTTGGGCAAAGTCGCCCAGATCTGTCAGCGAGATGTTCAGTTTAACAGCATCGTCCAAGCCACCTCCAGCCTCCTTAGCAACGGCGCGCAAATTGTCGAAAACGCGGCGCGCCTGCACCGCTATGCCTCCGTCCACTAGCTCCATCGTCTGCGGGTCCAAGGGAATCTGCCCCGATAGGTAGACGGTGTCGCCACAGCGCACCGCCTGCGAATAGGGGCCAATTGCCTGCGGTGCCCTCTTACTGTGAATAATCTCACGCTCACTCATCTCAGCGTGTCCTTGTCCCGATGCCGCTCAATGCTCAACCTACACACCACCGCCACCCCCATCATTAGTTGGCGACACACCGGTGCACTTTATCCACATGCGCCATGCGGTGGATGCCGCGGATAATGCTGGCCAAATGAATGCGGTCGCGCACGCCCACCGTCAGTAGCACCCGCGCCGAGCCAGCCTCTTGATCCTCTATGGTAATGCCCTCAATGTCGCCTTCGAGCTCCTGCACACGATTCGCCAACTGAGCCAATGCGCCGCGTCCGCGCTGCATTGCCACCGAGAGTCGAGCACTGAACTCGCCGCACACTTCCTCGCCCCATTGTAAAGGTACCCGCTCGGCCACCTCGGTGCCATCAGATGCCACATTGTGGCAACCTTGCGCGTGCACCACGAGTCCGCGCCCAGCACTCAACTGGCCTACTATCGGGTCGCCGGGAACAGGCCCACAACAGCGCCCAAATTGCACAGCCAAGCCCTCACTACCGTGGATGCTCAGCGGCTGATGGCGTGAACGGATGCCAAAATAACGAGGCAAATCCCACCAGCTCTTGCCACTGCCGGACTCCGAGGCCTTCGCCAAACGATGCGCGACGAGTAACGCTGGTAGGTCACCAAAGCCGATCTCGGCCAGCTGTTGCTCAAAATCCACTGACTCACGCCCCTTAGCGCCTAGGCCTGCCGACTCGGATGTATCGCGCAACAGCTGCAGGGCTCGCTCTTCGCCGCCAAGTGCTGCCAGCGAGGTGCCCAGGCCAACCAAATGGTTTTCCAGCAGCTGGCGACCAAGGGCTATCGCCTCCTCTCGTTGCCGCCGCCTGAGCGACTGGCGGATGCGTGCACGCGCTTTAGGGGTCACCACCCAGCTGAGCCATTCCGGTGACGGGCGGATCTTGGGGTCGGTCAGGATCTGCACGGTCTGGCCATTGCTCAGCGGTGTTGAGCGCGTCAACGGGCGGCGGTTCACCTGGCAGCCAGCACAGTGGTCACCGACGTTCGAGTGGACGGCATAGGCAAAATCCAGCGGCGTGGCTCCGCGCGGTAGCGACAGGATATCGCCCTTGGGCGTGACCACAAAGATCTCGTCCGGATAGAGGTCGTCACGCAATTGTTCGAGAAACTCCAGAGAATCGCCACTCTGTTGCTGCAGCTCTAGCATTCCCTGCACCCAGTG
>JABABF010000109.1 GCA_014238345.1 Gammaproteobacteria bacterium | reverse complement strand
GCATCGGTGTCCGGATCAGCCTCGAACAACCGCAGTATCGGGCTAAAGTCAGTACCGGGAATGGGATCGCCACCGATGCCAACGCAGGTGGATTGTCCCAAACCCGGCTCGGTGCTCTGTTGTACCGCTTCATAGGTCAAAGTGCCCGAGCGGGAGACAATGCCAACGCGCCCCGGCAGGTGGACTGCGCCCGGCATGATGCCTATCTTAGACTCCCCGGGCGTAATGACACCAGGGCAGTTGGGACCGATCAGTCGGACTCCGAGTTCCTCGCAACGCCGCCGTGCGATGAGCATGTCCAGCGTCGGGATGCCCTCAGTGATACACACCACCAAGCCGATGCCTGCATTGGCTGCCTCCAAGATGGCATCCTTGCCAAAAGGCGCTGGCACATAGATCACCGAGGCATCAGCAGCCGTCTGCGCCACCGCCTCGGCCACTGTATCGAAAACTGGCAGTTCCAAGTGGGTGGAGCCGCCCTTGCCCGGTGTCACACCACCCACCATGCGGGTGCCGTAATCAATGCTGGAGCGACTGTGGAAAGTCCCCTGCTGGCCGGTGAAGCCCTGACAGATGACCCGCGTATCTTTATTGATCAATATACTCATGACGGTGCTCCAGAGGCGCTACTGGCCTCGGCAACCACACGTTGGGCTGCATCGGCCAAGCCGCTGACAGCAATAATATTGAGACCACTGTCAGCCAGCAGACGCAGACCCTTGTCTGATTGATTTCCCTGCAGACGGGCGATGACTGGCACATTGACCCCAGCGTCGCCGACCGCACCGATAATGCCCTCGGCAATCAGATCACAGCGCACTATACCGCCGAAGATATTGACCAGTACCGCTCGCACCCCCGCGCTGGCCAACAAGATACGAAAAGCAGTGCTGACACGCTCGCGCGTGGCACTGCCTCCGACATCAAGGAAATTGGCGGGTGCGCCGCCGTACAGTTTGATCATATCCATCGTCCCCATCGCCAGCCCGGCACCATTGACCATGCAACCGATATCGCCGTCCAAAGCAACATAGTTGAGCTCATGCTGCTCTGCTTCGACCTCGCGCTCATCGCGCTGGCTGGGATCGTCTAGAGACTGCAATGACTGCTGCCGATAGAGCGCATTGCCGTCGACATTCAACTTGGCATCCAAGCACAACAAACGACCCTCCTCGGTCAACACCAGCGGGTTGACCTCCAATAGCGACAGGTCACGCTCCATAAACAAACGCCCCAGTTTGAGGAAAATATCGGTGAATTGCCGCGCCTGCACCGCATCCAGCCCGAGCGCAAAGGCCAGTTGGCGGCCTTGATATGCTTGGGGACCGCTTAGTGGATCGATCTCAGCGCGCAAAATTTTCTCCGGCGTGTCGGCCGCTACGCGCTCAATGTCCACGCCCCCTTCAGTGGATGCCATGAACACGACCCGCGCGATGGAGCGATCGATCACCGCCCCCAAATACAACTCTCTGGCAATGTCTGGACAGACCTCTTCCACCAATATCCGCCCGACGGGCTGACCCTTAGCATCGGTCTGGTGCGTGACCAAGCGTCCACCAAGCCACTGACGGGCGAAATCCTCGGCCTCTGCTTGGCTCTCCACCCGCTTGACTCCTCCCGCTTTGCCACGCCCGCCAGCATGAACCTGCAGCTTGACCACACAGGGTGCCCCACCGATCTGCCCACAGGCCGCCGCCACTTCGTCGGCTGAGGATATCGCCACACCCGATGCAACGGGCAAACCATAGTCAGCAAATAATTGCTTGGCTTGGTATTCGTGTAAATTCATGCTTGACTAGATTTAAATACGGCGGTGGACGGCTACTGCCTATTGTCTACGCTGGTGCGACATGGGTCAATGCACAGAACTCTGTGCATTGCGCTCAGCGACGGCGGTTGAGGGCGTGCAAAGCCCGCTGATCCACTGCCAGTGCAGCCTCGTGGACCGCCTCAGAAACCGTGGGATGTGCGGTGACAATCAGAGCCAGATCCTCGGCGCTGGCACCGAACTCCATGGCGATCACCAACTGTTGCACCAAGTCGGCGGCTCCGGGTCCAACAATATGACAGCCATAGATACGGTCGGTCTCGGCATCAGCGATGATGCGCACCAGCCCCTTGGCCTCACCCGCTGCCAACGCACGGCCATTGGCGGCGAAAGAGAATGCGCCAACACGGCAGGGAATGCCTGCCGCCTGCAGCTGCTCTTCATGACGACCGACCCAAGCCACCTCGGGGTGGGTGTACACCACTCCGGGGATGGTATCGTAGTTGAGAGTAGCTGGTTTGCCTGCAATGCGTTCGGCCACCATCACCCCCTCTTCAGCTCCTTTGTGCGCCAACATCGGCCCACGCACCAAATCGCCCACTGCCCAAACACCGTCAAGCGCTGTAGCACAGTGTGCATCTACTGGAATGCGCCCTGATTCGTCGATCGTCACACCAGCATCGGGAGCCAACAGGCCATCGCTACAGGGCTGTCTGCCGACCGCCACAATCAAGCGGTCAAAGCGCTCACTGTGCTGCTCTCCCTGGGCATCGGTATAGCTGATCACCACACCATCAGCATCAACACTGGCCGACTCCAAACGGCTACCAAGGCGGATGTCCAGACCTTGAGCCGCAAATAGCTTGGCCGCCTCGCGCGCCACTGGGCGGTCAACAGCGGGAAGAAAATCACTCAACGCCTCAATGATGACGACCTCGGCTCCAAGCCGAGACCAGACACTACCCAGTTCGAGGCCGATAGCTCCAGCACCGATGACACCCAGACGCGCTGGCACCTCTCCAAAGGAGAGTCCCCCGGTCGAATCGACAATCCGCTCGGCATCAAAGGGGGCACTCGGCAGCGCCATCGGCTCAGAACCCGTCGCGAGGATCACATGTTTGGCCTGCAGGCGGCGCGGCTCGGCATTCGGTACTCTGAGTTCAACAGCCCGTCCAGACAGTAGCGTGGCCTCTCCGGCCAACGGCACCACTTTATTGCCTTTGAACAAGCCGCTGATACCGCGTGTCAGCTGCTGCACCACCTGCTCCTTGCGAGCCATCATCGCCGACAAATCTAAACTCACCTCAGCAGTGCGCACACCATGCGAGGCCAAGCTCTCAGAACTGGCATCCAGAAAGCGTTGCGAGCTGTCAAGCAAGGCCTTAGAGGGGATGCAACCGACATTGAGGCAAGTGCCTCCCAAGACCGCCGCCTCCCCGCCAGCTGCCACCCCACGGCGCTCAATACAGGCGACCTGCATACCTAATTGAGCACAACGAATAGCCGCCACATAACCAGCGGGACCAGCGCCGATAACGATCACATCATAGGAATCTGCGCTCGCCATCGGCTAAGCTCCCGCGCTACCAAAGATTGTCATCAACTCAGCACGCGCCACCTACAAGTTCAACAGGGCAAGGCCTGGTTGCTCAACATGTTGGCAAATCGCTTGCAGGAAACCCACCGCCTCGCGTCCATCGACCAAGCAATGATCATAAGATAACGCCACATACATCATCGGTCGCGCCACAATCTGCCCATCGCGTACCACCGCCCGCTTTTGAATACTGTGCATGCCGAGGATCGCGGTCTGTGGTGGATTTAGGATCGGTGTCGACAGCAACGAGCCAAAAACACCGCCATTGGTGATAGTGAAAGTCCCGCCGGACAATTCCTCCAGCTTTAGCTTTCCGGCACGGGCGCGCTTGGCAGCATCACCCAACCAACGCTCCATGCCTGCAGCATCAAGGCGGTCGGCATCGCGCATCACCGGCACGACTAAGCCGCGCTCGCTGGAGACGGCGACGCCGATATCAAAATAGCTGTGATAGACAATGTCATCGCCATCAATGGAGGCGTTGATCTCCGGATAGCGACCCAGAGCGCTCACCACCGCCCGCAGGAAAAATGACATAAAGCCCAAACGCACACCGTGTTGCTCCTCAAATGCCGCGCCATGGCTACGCCGCAACTCCATCGCCGCCCCCATATCCAATTCGTTGAAGGTGGTCAGCATGGCGGTGTTTTGGCGTACCTGCAACAGCCGCTCGGCGACGCGCGCACGCAGGCGGCTCATCGGCACCCGCTTATCAGTGCGTCCCGACTCGCCACCACTGGTACTCGGACTGGTATTGACCGGCGACCCGACAGTGCTCTGGGCACTTGCAGGAGCCTCAGCGGCTGTGCGCTCAATCTCCGTAGCCTCGGTAGCGGCGATGTGTTTCAGCACATCTTCCTTGAGCAGACGCCCTCCCTGACCGCTGGAGGCAATGGTTGTGGCATCTAGTCCCTGCTCGGCAATCAGGCGGCGGGCGGCTGGACTAATACGCGTATCATCGGTCGATACGGGAGGGGCTGGCACGGCGGGCGGCTCAGTCGTTGAAGATGGCGCGGCGGCGGGGGTGCCCACTGTCAAGTGTGCCAGCACCTGGCCACTGATGATGGTGGCACCCTCGGGGGTCAGTATGGCGCTCAGTGTGCCCGCTTCGGGAGCCATGATCTCAAGTACCACTTTATCAGTTTCCACTTCGGCCAACAGCTCATTGCGCTGCACCGAATCACCAGGTTTCTTATGCCATACGGCGATCACGCCATCGGCCACCGACTCAGGAAATTGTGGCCCGACGATATCCAGACTATCACCGCTAGGTTGTTTTTCCTGCGCCATGCTATCAGCCTCCGTTGTCACTCTTGGTCACTCTCGCTAGCAGTACTGCACGACTGCACGATGCCCCAATGCCCCACAGCACCACCGACGACTCAGCCACCCACTGCTTCGCGTACTAGCTGTTGCTGCTGCACACGGTGTTCCCCAGCATAACCGGCAGCGGTAGCGGCAGCATTCTCACGACCGATATATTCCAATTCCAAATCAATCCCGAGTTGATTGCGCAACAGGCGCTCAATCGGAGTGCGCATGCCACTGCGCCACGCCCCTTGATTGCGTGGCTCTTCTTGACACCACACGATCCGCTCCAAAGCATTGCGACGATAAGGGCGCAACGCGGTGTCCAACGCCGCCCTCGGAAAAGGATATAACTGCTCAATGCGCAACAATAACAAGTCTTTGCAACCACTCTCTAGACGCTGAGCGTGAAGGTCGTAGTATACCTTGCCAGAGCACAGCACCACGCGACGCACATCACCGCGTGGCGGGGCGGCCGGGTCGGCCAGTACCGGCTGGAAACCGTCATTGTGCAACTCGGCCAGCGATGACACCGCCTCACTGTGGCGCAAGAGGCTCTTCGGAGACATCACGATCAGCGGCTTGCGCAAGGGGCGCAGTACTTGACGGCGTAACAGGTGAAAAATCTGCGCTGGTGTCGTCGGTACACAGACCTGCATATTGTGCTCTGCACAGAGCTGCAAATAGCGCTCCAAGCGCGCCGAAGAGTGCTCTGGCCCCTGCCCTTCGTAACCGTGTGGCAACAACATGGTCAGGCCACACAAACGCCCCCACTTGTATTCTCCACTGCTGATGAACTGATCGATCACCATCTGAGCACCATTGGCAAAATCACCGAACTGCGCCTCCCAGATCACCAGCGTCGACGGCGAGGTGGCCGCATAGCCATACTCAAAGCCGAGGACGGCCAGCTCTGAAAGTAGCGAATCGTAGATTTGAAAGCTGGACGAATTGGCGCACTCACGCGCCAATTCGTCCAGCTGGTCGTACTCGGCACAGGTATTCTGATCGTGCAACACGGCATGGCGATGGGAAAAGGTGCCGCGCCGCACATCTTGGCCAACGAGACGCACGGAGTAACCTTCATCCAGTAGCGTGGCATAGGCTAAGTTCTCGGCAAAACCCCAGTTCAGCGGCTGTTCGCCAGCCGCCATTTTCTGCCGATCCTCAAATAGCTTGCTCACCGAACGCCGTGGCGAAAAGCCCTCTGGCAGGCGTGCGAGCCGCTCAGCCAGCGGGCGCAGGCGCTCGAGCGGCACCGCAGTATTGCAACGATCATCCCAATGGCGTTTCAGATAGGGCGACCAGTCAACAAACAAGCGCCGGTCGGGTTCGCGCACCAAACCCTCGGCCACATGATCCCCCCGCTCTAGGCGTCGCCGGTAATCCTCCGCCAGATATTTGGCCTCGCCCTCGCGCAATAGATCACTGTGCTCGAGCTCCGCGGCGTAGAGCTCACACACCGTAGGCAACTCAGCGATGCGACGGTACATCTTGGGTTGGGTCAGGAAGGGGTCGTCGGCCTCGTTATGTCCACGCCGCCGATAACAGACTAGATCGATGATCACATCGCGGCCAAAGCACATGCGATAGTCTAGCGCCATACGCGCCACCGCCACCACCGCTTGAGGATCATCGCCGTTGACATGGAATACCGGCACACCGAGCATTTTTGCCACATCGGTAGCGTATTCGGTGGAGCGGGCATCACGGACATCGCTGGTGGTGAAACCAATTTGATTATTCAGCACCAGATGGATCGTGCCGCCAACACCAAAGGCGCGAGTGGCCGACATCTGCAAGCTTTCCATCACCACACCCTGCCCGGCAAATGCGGCATCGCCGTGCAAGACCAGCGGCAATACCTTGTGCCCAGCTGCATCGTGGCGGCGATCTTGGCGTGCGCGCACAGAGCCCTGTGCCACTGGTGTCACAATTTCCAAGTGCGATGGGTTGAACGCCAGCGCCAGATGCACCTCGTGGTCACCCGTGCGCACATTGGAGGAAAAGCCCTTGTGGTATTTGACATCCCCAGAGTCGAAATGATCGTCAACGCGCCCCTCAAACTCTTCAAACAAATCTCCAGGACGCTTCCCTAATGTATTGACTAGCAAGTTTAATCTTCCACGATGTGGCATACCAACAATTATTTCTAACACACCGGCTCGGCCAGCGCGCTGGATAATCTCCTCGACCATCGGCAACATGCTCTCAGCACCTTCCAGTCCAAAGCGCTTGGTACCCTGATAACGCAGACCCAGATATTGCTCCAGCTGCTCGGCAGCTGTCAGACGCACGAACAAATGGCGCCGCTCGCCATCGCTGAGACCGTAGTGCGCTGCTGTAGCTCCCATGCGGTCGATGATCCAGCGACGCGCCTCCGCGTTTGGCATGTGCATGAACTGCACTCCAATGGAGCCACACCAGCTGCGCTCCAGCGCCTTGATAATCTCGGACAGTGGTGCCCGCTCTCGCCCCCCACGCAAGCCACCGGCCTCACATTCCACAGCAAAATCTGCTGGGGAAATACCGTAGTGCTCCGCTGCCAGTTCATCCAACGGTACCCGCGGAGCCAAATCCAACGGATCTAAACGAGCATAGCGATGCCCAATGCGATGGTAGGCCTCAACCAAGTGATCAAGCCGCGCCTGTAACGGCGAGATCGCTGGAGCCGTCGGCTCGGTGGCAGTGGCACGCCCCAAGTTGCGCCGTCTAAAGTCGCGCCGCAATACACTGTGCAATGCTTCCGGCGTACCAGCGGTCGCGCCCTCCACTGCTGGCAACTCACTAAAATAGCGCCGCCAATCCTCGCTGAGCTCCTCTGGTTCGCTAAGATAGCGCTCGTACAGCTGCTCTAGCCAAGAACCGCCGCCTGCCAGCTGAGAATTAGCGCGCCAAGCGTCCAGACTCTGGACCGCCGACCCGCGTCGCAGCTTCTGCGTCATTGTCTGCTCAGACCGCCCGCTTGATCAATTGATTGCGAATCTCACCAATGGCGCGGGTTGGATTGAGCTTTTTAGGACAGGATGCCACACAATTCTGGATGCCGTGGCAACGGAACAAGCTGAAGGCATCCTCTAAGCCCGCCAAGCGCTCTTCGTCGGCGGTATCCCGACTATCGGCTAAAAAACGCCAAGCTTGTAGCAGCCCCGCCGGGCCGACAAAACGCTCTGGATTCCACCAAAACGAAGGGCAGCTCGTGGAGCAACAAGCGCATAGAATGCACTCGTAGAGACCATCGAGCTGTGCACGTTGCTCGGGAGACTGAAGGCGCTCAATAGCTGGCGGCGGGCTATCGTTGATCAGATAAGGAGCAATGCTCTCGTACTGCCGATAGAACATTGTCATGTCCACCACCAAATCGCGCACCACCGGTAGGCCGGGCAATGGACGCAGCACCAAGCGCCCATCCGGTGCCGCCTGAGACAGGGGGGTAATGCAGGCCAAATTGTTCCTACCACTGATATTCATGCCGTCGGAACCACACACTCCCTCACGACAAGAGCGCCGGTAGCTCAGCGATGGATCCTGCTCGCGCAAACCTTCCAACACGTCGAGAACCATCAGGTCGCGCCCCCCTGTCTCGTACTCTAAATCCTGCATCCACGGCGCTTCATCGTGCTCTGGACGATAGCGATAGATACTGATCTGTAGCTTGTTGCTCACTACATTGCTCCCGTCTTTGCCCACCGCACTCAGTAGCTCCGCACCGTCGGCTGAAAAGCATCCATGCCAGCCGGGGAAAAGTTCACAGCACGGCGCCCACAGCGGTTGCCATCGCGCCAATACAGTGAATGACACAGCCAATTCTCATCATCGCGCTCCTGATAATCCTCGCGGGCATGGGCACCGCGGCTCTCAGTGCGCAACTCAGCGGTAAAAGCCGTGGCCTCGGCCACTTCATAAAGGTTTTGCAATTCGAGAACCTCAAAGCGCTCGGTATTGAAGACCGAACTTTGATCACTGAGCGACAACGCCTCAATGCGGGGGCGCAACGCTTGGAGTTCATCGCGACCCGTGCGCATCAACTCACCGCTGCGAAATACTCCGAAACAGCGTTGCATGATGCCCTGCATGGCGCGCCGCAAGGCAGCAGGAGTGTCGCCATTATTGCCAGCACTACCGCTATCAAGGCGCCGCAACCGAGCCATCGCCCGCTCCACGTCATCGCTTGATGCGCTCTCCAACGAGATTCCATCACGCAATGCACTTTCGATGAACTGACCGGTGGCGCGACCGAACACCACCAGATCTAACAGCGAATTGCCGCCGAGGCGATTGGCCCCGTGTACCGAAACACAGGCAGATTCACCACAGGCATAAAGTCCGGCCACCACCTCATCACTGCCGTCATCGGCTTGGCGCAGGATTTGCCCATCGATATTGACCGGCACCCCCCCCATCATATAGTGGCAAGTCGGCACCACTGGAATCGGCTCACGCACCGGGTCAACATGAGCAAAAGTGCGCGCCAGCTCGCAAATGCCCGGCAACCGGCTATTCAATACTTCCTCGCCCAAGTGGTCGAGCTTGAGTAGCAGATGGTCGCGCTCATCACCACAGCCGCGCTCTTCCTGTAACTCCAACACCATTGAGCGGGCAACCACATCGCGACCGGCCAAATCCTTGGCATTGGGGGCGTAGCGCTCCATAAAGCGCTCACCGTCTCGGTTGATCAAATAGCCCCCCTCGCCGCGACAGCCCTCGGTCACCAAGACCCCAGCACCGTGGATACCGGTGGGATGGAACTGCCACATCTCCATATCCTGCACCATGATGCCGGCGCGCAATGCCATGGCGATACCATCGCCAGTATTGATGTGTGCATTGGTGGTCGATGCATAGATGCGCCCGGCACCGCCAGTGGCTAACACAGTGGCACGAGACTGTAGCAAAACCGTCTCGCCATCCTCAATATTGATCGCAATCACACCCGTGACAGTACCGGCTGAGTTCAACACCAAATCGACGGCGAACCACTCATTGAAGAAGGTTGTCTCATGGCGTAAATTATTCTGATATAGCGTATGCAATAGGGCATGCCCCGTGCGGTCAGCAGCAGCGCAGGTGCGCGCCGCCTGTCCCCCCTTACCATACTCCCGCGACTGACCGCCGAAGGGACGCTGATAAATACGCCCCTCATCAGTGCGTGAAAATGGCAAGCCCATATGCTCTAGCTCGAACACCACCTCGGGACCAGTGCGACACATGTACTCAATGGCTGCCTGATCACCGATGTAGTCTGCGCCCTTGACCGTGTCATACATGTGCCAGCGCCAGTCGTCTTCGGCATCAGCGCTACCGATGGCGCAGGTAATGCCACCTTGAGCTGAGACAGTGTGCGAGCGCGTCGGGAAGACTTTGGACACCACCGCCGTGCGATAGCCAGAGCCGGACAGCTGCAAGGCAGTGCGCAATCCGGCACCGCCACCGCCAATGATCAGGGCATCAAAAGTCATGCTACGCATTTGTGCCATCAATCATCTGCTCCAATTGCTGGGGACACTGGGAACGCTAGCGGAAAATTGCCAGCGTACCCACGCCGAGATAGCCAAAGATCAGCAACAGCACAGCACACTGAGCCAGCAGGCGCAACAGCGTGGCTCGTGACCCCAACAGACGTGTGGTCAGATAATCAGTGGTCACCGCCCACAAGCCGATCCAGGCATGACTAGCTAGTGCCAACAGTGCCAGCACACTGAATAAACGCATTGCGGAAGTGGCAAATAGCTCGCGCCACTCCATATAGCTGAGCTGAGGATGGCGCAGAAAAAAAATGACCAGAAACAAGGTATAAGCCAATAGCACGACCGCGCTCAGGCGTTGCACCAGCCAATCCTGTACGCCGGTGCGCCCGAAACTGCTGGCACTGGCGACCCGCGCCGCTCTAACTGCACCGTTGCCCATCGCTTTAGAGTAGCCAGCAAGCGCTGATCAATGCCAGCACCGCCGAAGCTCCCAAAACAATCTGGGCGCCGCGCACACCACTCTCCAACTCCTCGCCATAGCCTATATCCATCAGCAGATGGCGCACGCCAGCACAGCTGTGGTAGGCAGCTGCCACCAGCACCGCCCACAGCAACAGCCGCCCAAGCACACTGTCCACCAAAAAATCCTGCACCATGGCGTAGCCCGCCTCAGAATCCAGCGAGTAATACAGAGCCCCCAACAACAGCGCACTGCCAAAGAATAGCGCGATGCCAGAGATGCGGTGCATGATGGACACCCACGCCGTAATCGGCAATTTGAGTGTGCTGATCTCCAAATTTACTGGGCGCCGATCTGCCATCAATCCAACTCGTATGTTCATAAAACAGAACGATCCGCCCCCCAGATGACTACGCACCCAGCAAGCACCTAGGATTGTAGCAGAGTATGCCGCCAATAGCTGTGATCGGCTCGTCAGACTTTAGGCAGACTTTAGGATGGGTCGCTCGACTCGGTGGCGCGGCGCAAGGGCTCCAATTGATGCCACAGAGCGGCTTTGCGGAGCGGCTCGTCCAGACAGCTGTGCAAACTATCACAACGCAATACCGGCGCGGGCATAGAGGCCTCATCGGCAACTGGTAAATGTCGCCCGGCGAGTGTTCCCATCAACACAATCCAGTCCACCGTATCGGGTTCAGAAGCACCCCGCTCAATAAATGCCTGTGCGGCACCTAATCCATCATCAACACCCTGCACCAAAACGCCACCTCCAGCTGGCGGCCAATGAAGCAGGTTGCAGGAGAGCGGTTCACGGGGCCAGCCGCAGGCATGGAGTAGATTAGCCAGCAAGCTGCTCCACTGAGGCGACAGCTGCCCCTCCCTCGACGGCACATTGTCTACAGCGAGTAGCGCACCCATACGCGCCGCCACCAGACAGTACGCCGGCACGGCGGTCGTTGCCGGCGAGGATGACAACACAGGCTCTGCTGGGCGCGGCAGCGGTCGACGGCGCTGCCGAGCGGGCACAGCCACTACAGCAGCGGGTGCAGGAAGAATCTCACACAGCGGATGGGGAGCCGCGCCCGGTAGCTGCTGACGCGGCACAAAACACTCAATACCAAGTGCTGCAGCCAGCTGGCGGCGGTCGCCGTACCGCGAGGCCTCAGATCGCATCAAGCTGGGGGTGGCGGCGCGCTGCGCGACCCAGACGGCACTGGGCATCAAGCCAAGCGCGCGCCGAGGCCGTGACGACATCAGCATCAGTGCCAGTGCCGTTGGCCGTGTGCCCATTGTGTGCCAACCGCACCGCCGCCCGCCCCCGCGCAGCAGCACTGCCATGCGGAGCGGCGTTCAGTGAATAGTGCAACAGGCTGGCCGCACTATCGGTGACCATAGCCAAAGCGCTGAAAGCAGCATCAACCGGACCAGTGCCACTGCCCTCGGCGCGACGCTCCTCACCGTCTATCTGCACTACCACCTCAGCACGAGCACCGCCATCGGGTTGTGAGTGATAGCTGAGCGAGCTGAGCGAGTACAGCGCGCTACCGAGTTCGCCTTCTTGGGACAAAACCCCGATCAACGCGGGCAGATCTTCATCGAATACCTCGTGCTGATGTGCAGCCAGCTCTTTGAAGCGAGCAAAAACATCGTTGAACTGTTGCTCCTCACAACACAGCCCCAGATCCTCTAGGCGCCTACGCAACGCAGCGCGTCCGGAGTGCTTGCCGAGCACCAGTTGATTAGAGAACCAACCCACCGCCTCGGCCTCCATGATCTCGTAGGTCGAGCGATGCTTGATGACACCATCCTGATGGATGCCCGCCTCATGTGCAAAGGCGTTGCGCCCGACGATGGCCTTGTTGGGTTGCACATAGAAACCCGTAGTCTCTGATACAAGACGCGAAATCGGTACTAAGTGGCGCTGCTCAATCCGGCTCTGAAAAGCGAAGCGATCGCTACGCGTGGCCACCGCCATCACCACCTCTTCCAGCGAAGCATTACCAGCGCGCTCACCGATACCATTAATAGTGCATTCCACCTGACGGGCTCCCGCGCCGAGTGCCGCCAAGGAATTGGCCACCGCCAGACCGAGGTCATTGTGGCAGTGCACCGAAAACACAGCGCGCTGTGCATTTGGCACCGCCGCCAACAGATCGCCGACCAGAGCACCGAACTCAGCCGGTTCAGCGTAGCCAACCGTATCAGGCAAATTGATGGTCGTAGCGCCCGCCTCAATGGCAGCCTCAATGATGCGACACAGAAAATCACGCTCAGAGCGACTGGCATCCTCACAGGAGAACTCCACATCATCACAGAGGCTACGGGCGCGGCGCACCGCAGCCACCGCCCGCTCCAGCACTGTCTCTGGAGACATCTGCAATTTGCGCTCCATATGCACTGGCGAGGTGGCAATAAAAGTATGGATGCGGGCGTTGCCGCGCTCAATGGCCGGAGCCAATACCTGCGCCGCCCGATCGATATCTGCTGGCAGGGCTCGCGCCAAGCTGCACACACGACTGTCGGTGATCTGCTCGGCCACCGCTTTGATAGACGCGCAGTCATCCGCACTGGAGGCGGCGAAGCCTGCCTCAATCACATCAACGCGCAACTTTTCCAGCATATGGGCAATGGCCAGCTTCTCGGCACAGTTCATCGACGCGCCGGGGCTCTGCTCGCCATCGCGCAAAGTCGTATCAAAAATACATAGGAATGGTGTGGTGTTCATGTTTTCAGTCCCCGCCACACTGTGCCTCACACCGCATTGAATGATACGGTGGGCTAGCCAGTGTGATAGACAATCATCCAGCCCGGTTTGGAACCGGGTATCTCATGGGAAAATGATGTTGAGAGCCCCTAGCGGGGCAGCAAAAGTAAGGAAGCGCCGTGTATTGGGTGTAGAGAACCCACGGCGGCGAGGGGGGAATGTGCACAGGGAAATGGCATAACGAAGTCATTGTTGCACAGCGCCTAGTAGCTGTCAAGCCATGAGAAGACAGGCTCGCTGGGTATCAGAACCAGGGGGGCGTATGCTCAGCCTCCCCGGTTGGTGGGAGGCGCTTTAGACACCGGGATGATGCGCTTTTTTGGTTTGCCACTGCCGACTCCTGCAGCTCATGCATTGGAACCGGTTCATGATAGATCGCCAATGCCACAACGATGGCTTGGGGCATAGTCATGCTTGGTAGAGTACCACTTCGAGGCTTTGCTACGCGCTATCAAAAGTGCGACCTAGGGAAGGTCTGCACATTTCATGCCAAGCGAGATCCAGCCTTCCATAATTGTTGCTCCTTGGATCGCCTGATTTTTATGCGCTATTGATCTGTTATCTGCTCTGAGCAGCCAATCAATCAGGTTTTCATTAGAATACCTAACACTCAAAGTAGCGCCGTAGTTTTAAAGGATCAATAAACCATGCCTCTACTAGCACTGGGCTTCCGCCCTTTCTTTCTGATCGCTGGCATCTTCGCTGTCCTTGCCATCGCGCTGTGGGCGGTTGTTTATCCCGCTCATGTGGTGTTGCCGCTACAGGGCATTTCCAGTTTCCAGTGGCATGCCCATGAGATGATTTATGGCTACAGCGTCGCTGTGATCTCTGGTTTTCTGCTGACTGCTGTATACAACTGGACTGGCATACAAACCCCCCGTGACTGGGCACTGGCGACACTGGTCGCCCTGTGGCTGGTGGGACGGGTGGCGTTGGCCTGCGGGCTACTCTTGGTAGCTGGGGTCTTCGATGCGCTATTCCTCGCCAGCCTGTGTGTCGCTGTGGGGCGACCTCTCATCCAGGCTAAACAGTGGAAGCAGATGGCTATTTTGGGCAAGCTGATTTTTTTGCTTGTTTTGAACTGCCTGTTCTATCTCGGTGCCCTGGGGGTGGTTGAGCAAGGTATTTACTGGGGTATCTACGGTGGCTTATACGTGGTGGTGGGCTTAATTATGATGATGGGCAGGCGCTTGTTGCCCTTCTTCATTGAGCGTGGCGTGGAGAATCCCAAGCCTGTATACAACTCTCAATGGGTTGATATCGCTAGCTTAATCCTGTTTGTCATCTTTTTCGTCTCGGAGCTGATGGCGCGTAGCCAGGCACTGTCCGCCTATGTGGCGCTACTGTTATTTATCGTCAACGCATTCCGGCTACTGCGTTGGAACCAGCCTGGAATTTGGCAGAAGCCGCTTTTGTGGAGCCTATATTTTTCGCTCTGGTGCATCGCCCTGGGTTTTCTGCTATTTTCTGGCAGCTATTTCTGGGGCTTGTCAAAATATGTGGCCATCCATGCCTTTGCCTATGGAGGCATTGGCACCATCACTTTGGCGATGATGGCACGCGTCTCATTGGGGCACACGGGTCGGATGATCGGCTCCCCTCCCGCTGCTCTGATGCCTACCTTTGGCCTCCTCTTTGCCGGGACGCTATTGCGGGTCGCATGCCCGCTACTGTTGCCGCAACACTATGCGCTCTGGATGATGCTATCCCAGCTCTGCTGGATCGTGGCCTTCACAATTTTCACCGTGATCTACTTCCCCATGTTGACGCGACCTCGGGTGGATGGGAAGGACGGCTAGCGGCGCCTCATTTCTTCCCAACGCCCTACTCCTAATCGACCAAATTATTTCCGGCGGCTCCCCCCAACCCTAGATTTACCATCCGCTGGAATCATGATAGGCAACGGCTTTGGAGCATCAGAACAATGACCCCTCGAGTTTGGCCAGCTCCTCAGCCATCCCCTGCAAGCTGATGACTTCCACATCCTCGCTCTTGGGGTAGCGGTCGTGCCCACCATAGACAATAAAAGTGTGATCCGGCTGGATGTCTTCGATGGCCTGTCGTAGGCCACGATCTAGTTTCGGTGCGGTCGTGCGCTTGATCTCAATGGCCCAGCGGCGATTATTCGGCAATTCCAACACGAGGTCGATTTCTACGCCCGTGGCCGTGCGATAGAAACTCGCTTTGCTGTGTTCGGGACTGAGTCTCAACAGGTTTTCCAGCACATGTCCCTCCCAGCTCATGCCGACCACGGGATGAGAGAGCAGATCATCGTGGCTATTGATCCCTAGCAGGGCATGCACCAGCCCGCTGTCTCGAATATAGATCTTGGGGGACTTGACGAGGCGCTTTTTAACATTCGCATGGAAAGGTTCAAGACGGCGCACCAAGAGTAAATCGACCAACAAGTTGAGATAACCAGCGACCGTTGTGCCAGCCACACCTAGATTGTTAGCCAGCTGAGCAGCATTGAGAAGCCCACCTTGATAATGAGCTAACATGACCCAGAGGCGCCTCAAGGTATGAGCCGGAATGCGTGGCCCCAGCAGTGGGATGTCTCGCTCCAGATAGGTCGTGATGAACTGGCTCCGCCACCGCATGCTCGCCACATCATCAGCGGCCAGCAGGCTGTCAGGGAACCCTCCTCGCCACCATAGATCACTACCAGCAGGCACTTCCAATACATCCAAGGGAGCTAGTTGCAGATAGGCAATACGCCCAGCCAAGCTCTGGCTCGACTGCTGCAGTAGATCAAGTGAGGTCGGACCCAGCAACAGAAAGTGCCCCGCCTTGTCGCCACTCAGGCAGCGATTGTCGATCAAGCCGCGAAGCTCTTGGAATAGACCCGGCATCCGTTGCACCTCATCAAGGATGACCAGTCGATCCCGCCGCTGCTCTAGGTAACCTCTCGCATCTTGCAGTTTGCTCAGCTCTTGCGGATTCTCTAAGTCCAGATAATCAGGCGGCGGATTTTGCTGATGAGGGGTAGCCAACACACGAGCCAGTGTGGTCTTGCCAACCTGACGCGGACCGAGCAGGCAGACGGCCGGAAATTGCGCCAAATAATCGCGAGCAGTGGCGGCTAG
>JABABF010000108.1 GCA_014238345.1 Gammaproteobacteria bacterium | reverse complement strand
GGAATGGATGATTCAGACATTCCTAGCGCGGGCGGATAGCAACACCAGTCGCACAGAGCGGCTAGCCCTGTTGGGACGCATTCAGCGGTCAATCGGCGGGGCTTAACAGCGCGGATTTTCAACTGTGCCGTGAGTTGCTGGGCGGGAATCTGAGCTATATAAGGCTGTCACGCCCTGATCGTGAACTCGTAAAGCATCACTGGCTCGTGGTCTGCTCCGAGCGAGCCATCAATCAAACTTTTCCTAACACTGTTGTGCAACGCCAATCCTCGGTGGTGGCGGGAATCAGTGTTCTGCTGAGGCATCATCCGTCGCTGAGGCGGCCTGCTCCCGTAGCTTACGCGCCTTGGCCTCTTCCACCCGCTTGAGGCGCTGCTCCTTGGGGTCGGCCACCAGTGGCCGGTAGATCTCAACGCGCTCGCCAGCGCGTATGAGGCGAGTTTTAGGATCGGACACCTGCTCGGAAAAAATCCCCATCGGCATCTCATCGAGCTGTAACTCTCCGCGAAACTGATCGGCGATACCCGAGCGTTCGGCCGCCTCGTAAACCGTGCAGCCATCATCAACTTCCAGCGCCACAATGAGCTGACGCGTTGGTAGTGCAAAGGCCACCTCAACACCAATGCGACCGGTAGTTTCGGCCTCGTTACCCGGGCTGATAGCCGATTTTTCGGGTGGGGAAGATTGCTCAGCCATACTGTCGATGTGCCTCGTTACACATGGCATCCACCGCACGATCTGCTGCCCGCGCCGAGAAATTACCAAATAAGCGGCTGAGCAGAAAACCCTTGGGTTCGCAGTCCAGCGCCAGGTCAACGCGACAGCCTGCCGCACCGAGTTCATGGAAATGCCAGCGACCATGCAGGCACCGAAATGGACCCTCTTCCAGCTCGAGCTCGATGCGCTCGGGGCGCTGCCAGTGGTTGTGCGTCACCACTTGGTAGCGCTTACCAAACACCGCCAACTCAAGGCGAGCGCGCAGGCCGTCCTCATCCTGCGACAGCACTTCGGCACCGACACAGCCCGGCACAAAGGCGGGATAGCGGGCGAAATCCTCGACCAAATGGAACATCTGCTCGCGCGGATAGGGCAGGATAGCGTGGCGCTCAATAGTCTGCATAAGGCGACACCGCTGAAGGGGAAAAAGGCGACAGTCAGGGCAGTATAACCGCCACAACAATTGACATAAATCGGCTGCTCGGCTATCATGTTTGCCATCAATAGGGGGCGTTACCACTGGATTCGACGGCGGTAGCTAATCTTATGGGTGCATGCCGAGGAGGTTGCGATCCTCGTAAAATCCGCGCAGCGACAAATTAGTCGACACTAACGACTACGCTCTGGCGGCTTAATCCCCGTCAGCGGTTCTTTGAGGGGTAATCTGTCCTCCTTGAGCTGAACCGTCATAACGACAGGTCTGTCGCATGAACTGTCCGGGTCATGTAGGCAGTATCACCGGGCTCCGCCCACTGAGATCCCTGCCCGTCGGGATCGAGGATCGGGCTAAAGAAAACGACGGGACAAGCATGTAGAACCTAGGGAGAAGTGCTGGCGGACACGGGTTCGACTCCCGTCGCCTCCACCATTGATGGGCAATGAAGCCTAGTTGAAGCAAAAGGTTTGGTGGCCACTGATGCCATTAAAAATCACCATGGCAAAAATACAAGGATTTAGGATTAAGAATTACCGTGCGTTGCAAGATG
>JABABF010000107.1 GCA_014238345.1 Gammaproteobacteria bacterium | reverse complement strand
TCGCCCTCGTCCCTTCGAGTTTCTTCCAATATGGATGTCCACCCTCCATCGCCGCTGGCAGCTAGCTCTAAGTAGATGTGGCCCCGTCTATTGGAGGCGACACTACGCCAGCAGCTGCAACGCTATCCAGCAGTATTGCTCAGGGGTCCTAGACAGTGCGGCAAGACGCACTTGGCTCAATCGTTGAATGGACGCTATTACGACCTTGAGAGGAAGGACGACCGCCAGCGTGTCACTAGAGAGTGGGGCGCTATCTGCAGCTCGTCGCAGCTGTGCATCTTTGACGAAGCGCAGGCTTGGCCAGAGATATTTAGTCGTTTGCGTGGTGCAATAGATCAACAACGGCACCGCTATGGTCGCTTTCTGTTATTAGGCTCCGTCGCTGCAACACTGATGCAGAACTCGCAGTCGCTGGCTGGCCGCTTAGCTCTGCTGGAATTGACTCCTTTCCTGCTGAGTGAGGGACCGTTGTTATCGACTAGAGCCCGCTCAGTGGTGGGGATGAACACAAATTTGGAGCAGCGTTGGTTGGTGGGAGGCTTCCCAGATGGCGGGTTGCTGGCGGGATATACGCCACCGTCAGAGGAGTCGATCGCTCCACAGCAGTCGCTATTTCAGGAGCCCCCTGCATCCGACTACCCACAGTGGCAACGCAACTATCTGCAGCTCCACGCAGAGCGGGATTTGCCGGAGTTGGGCATCTCAGCACCTCCTTCAGTCATTCAACGTTTCATGCGTCTGCTGGCAAGCCACCATGGCCAGCGGTGGAATGCCTCAAAGATTGGCCGGGACTTGGGTATAAGCTACCACACGGTAAACCGCTATCTGGCATATTTGGAGGGTGTCCACTTGGTGCGCAGACTGCTACCGTTGACCGCTTCACTTAAGAAACGCTTAGTCAAGCAGCCCAAGGTGTATTGGTGTGACAGTGGTTTGCTGCACAGCCTGCTTGATATCCATGATAGCTCGGCGCTACGAGCTCATCCACTGAGTGGATATAGTTGGGAGGGCTTTGTTATTGAGCAGGTTCTCGGTGCATTGTTTGCCGCTGGACGCAGTGTGTCTGGTGTCTACTTCTTCCAGTCCCACAGCAGAAAGAGCGAACTCGATTTGGTGATTGACTGTGACGGACAGCGCTGGGCGGTAGAGATCAAGTTGAGTAGCCGCCCCTCATCGGGTAGTTTGCGTGTCCTGCGCCGCAATGCCGAGGAGGTACAGGCTGATTTGCAGCTGCTGATCGCGCAGACACCAGAAAACCAGCGCAATGGGTCAGTGATTGTCTGCAATCTTCCATGGCTGACAGAGCAGATTGCCACCGGGCAGATTTGAGGGTCAGTAGAGGGCGCTCGGCTATAAAGCAGTCGCCCCACGCCAGCCAGCCAACCGCCAACAGCGACCGAGCCATTTGCTTCGTGGCACAAGTCGCCATAAGATAGTCTGATACCCCCGCCGCACCGCCGATGCCTGCCGCCATGTGGTTACGCCCCGCCATTGTCATTTTGTTGCTGGCCTTGCTGGCCAGTTTGCTCAGCAGCTTGGTATTCCTGTTGCGCGACCAAGGCGGCACCCGCCGCACCGTCAACTGGCTGGGGGTGCGCCTAGCCTTGGCGGCGATGCTGATGTCGCTGATCGGCTATGGGCTGTATACCGGACAACTGGGCTCGCGGGCACCATGGGATGAGCGACGGGGGGTGGAGGCCACCGGGCAGTGAGACTTAGGGAAGGTCTGCACATTTCACGCCAAGCGAGATTCGGATTTTGCAGAAATAGCCTGTA
>JABABF010000106.1 GCA_014238345.1 Gammaproteobacteria bacterium | reverse complement strand
TTGATCAGCAAGACATCAGGGCGCATGTGCACCAAAGTGGCTCTATTGATCAGGTGGTGGGTAGCGGCGGTCAATGGCACATGAAAGCTCAGAATATCCGCAGCGGATAACAGCTCGGACAGGGGCTGAGTCGGTAATTGGGCAGCACGGGGAGGATCCGAGATCAGACAATGCACTCCCAATTTATGTAGACGGGACATCAGCTCGCCACCAATGTGACCACAACCGATTATCCCCACTGTGCGTCCCTTGGCTCCAAAAGGAAAATCCTCCTCCTGCTGCGCTAAAACTGTCAACACATAATCGACCACGCTCGCAGCATTGCTGTTGGGGGATGCAGCCCAAGCAATGCCGCGCCGCGCCAGACATTCTAGGTCTAAGTGATCTATGCCACTGGTTGCGCTACCGATGAAGCGCAATCCACTGGCTCCATTGAGTAGCTCGTCATCCACCCGTGTTACTGAGCGTAGCAGTAGCAGCTCGGCAGAAGACGGCAACGGGGCGCTAATAGCCGCTGCTGGGCGGCACTCCACCGCGCCGAATGCGGCGAACATCCGCGCCACATCAGGCAATGCCTCATCGGCGATTACCCGCGGCCCCTCAGCCGCCACCGCCGACCCCGCTCAACCGCGATGAGCGGACTAGATAGCTACTGATCTTGAACAGTGGCCGCAACCACCAGGGCAATGACAAGGATCGATCTCATCCCTTATCGTCGCCGCGCTCACTGCGAGTAGCACTCCCCTTGCGGATTAAAAAATGCAACTCCGCACCACTACCCAGTGTTGACGGCGCAGGTGCACTCAGCAATGTGTGGCCTAGGTAGTGACAAAAGCGCACGACATCACGGTGTGTGGAGGGGTCAGTAGCAATCAATCGTAACAGCTCGCCATCGCATAATGCACGGATTTCTCGGTGCAACATCATCAGCGGCTCTGGGCAATGTAGCCCACAGGCATCAACCACGCTCGCCTCAGCCAGCTGAGATGTGCCCTCAATTGCGACTTTCATCGTTCAGCCGCCAAGTTACAGCCCACCGCCACTGCCTCAATACAGCCTAACAGCTTAGAAAATCTATTCGATGCTGACACATTGCTCAGCGGGTCAGCTGCCTTTGTCTACCGTTGCCAGCCTTAATCTTGAAGATGCGACAGTGGCTGTAACAAGGAAGCAAGCACTCTACGGGCTCAGCGACTAGCGCCAAGATACCCTTTGCTTCCTTGCTACTGGGCTATATGGTGGCGGCTTTCAGCCACGGCGAGATCGATCCCGCCGCTCTGAGCGAGATTACCACGGATATTGGAACCATGGCCGCACTAGACTATCAACATTCAACATGCCGTCAATATCGCGTTTGATGCGTGCTGCGCGCCCACAGGCCGTGCCATCCAATGACACCCGAACTGCGTAAAGGGTCACACCGCGACGCTCCACGGCTGCGACACCAACCCGCGTCCGGGCACCCAACGCCTCGCCACGCAGACGAGCCGCCATCGCTTCGGCTCGCCCTATACCAGCGTAGGCTGCCACCTGCACATACCAACCCCGATTCCCGCGCACGCTGTCAAGACAAGCGCAGACGGATGCGCCTGGACGCAGGCAAGGGGAAACAGGTAACGGTGCTACTGTGCGGGTGCGCGCCGCAGGCCGCCGTGCTGCTGGTTGTTGTTTCTTCACTTCTTCCCGCTGGGTAGCTTTGGGGCGCTCACGCCGTGCTGGCCGCTCGCGCCGCTCCGGCCGATGCCTTGGCGCAGCGGCAACAGTATCAGCGCCACTATTGAAGCGATAGCGCAGTCCGACACCACCAAAACCCACTCCGAGATCATAGTGCTCATAGAACATGTTAAGCGCCAGGCCTTGATTACGGCGGCCTGCCAAATCCATCTCCATGCCTATTGCCCAGTAGACACCATTCTCATCCTCCACCGCTACACGCCAGCGGTTGGACTCAGCATCGCCATAGCGCCAGCCCAGTGATATATAGGGTGCCCAGCGTTGCTCCCGACCATAAGGGTACCAGTTGACACCCAAGCCACCCACTGTGTGCTCTACCCCGTCACAGCCCTCGGCACTACAGATGTCGGCGTCTCCCAGATGAGCCCAGTAGCCCTCTAACCACAGATCTTCTATTGTGGTGACAAAAAGCGGCAAATCAAATGGTAGAGGATATTCGAGTCCAACACGAAAAGCAGGATCCTTATCGTGTGCAACAAACAGGGCATTATCTCGCACCGAAGGCTTCAAGTGGCTCTGGCCAACTGACACCCCCACGCTGAAATCATTGGCGTACGTTGTGGCAGGCGATACCATCACAACCGTAACCAACGCCGCAATGGCCAAAGCTGCAGCCATGGTTGTGGCAACCCCCATTCTTGTTTTGCTAGTCACCGCTCTTAGAGCCTCCTTCACCGCATTCACCATCGGTCTACTTGTTAATCTTAGCTGCTGCCCCATTGAGCCCGCTGATGAGTTGGCAGGTTGCCCAACCAGCAAACGACTAGCCAGTGTACTGAGCAAAATCAGAGCCAGAAGCCACAGACCAGTCGTAGAGCCACCACCTGGGTTGTGGAACACCACCACCTGATTGCCAGATGCCGTCGCCAAAACTAGCGGACCCGCACTGAGTTGCCCCTCAGCCTTATCGGCATCATTGTCACCATTGTCACGGATTGTCAACTCCATGCACTGCAACACAGCACCGCCTTCACGAGCCTCACTATAAGGCTTATAGGCGGAACTTCCCGGAGCGGGGCAGGGATTGCTACGCTCTGCAAATGCAATCGAATCACTAACCATAGTAGTAGCGGTAGTAGTGCCAGTACTAGTGTCTACAACAGAAGAGTCCTCACTGCCGTCATCAAAAGCGCACCAGCTCTCTCCGGTCTCTCCGGATACCGCAGAGCAATCGCCAGCATAACGATACACCTTGTCGCTGGTGATCGGTCCGTCGAACGAGAAAGTCAAAAGAATAGCATCGCCTTGACCAAAGCAATGCGCTCGGTCGCCACAGTGCAAAGCAACATCCATCACCACGTTGTCCTGAACAGAGCCCGGCGCATTGGGTAGCCCAAGAGCCTCTATATTAGTGTGAATATTAGGCTGATAGCTAGCAACCGCCGTTTGGCGAGCGGCATAGTCACCCAGCCTCGCCTGAATATGCGCTGTTTGCAAATATTGCGTAGCCTGATTGTATGGCAACACATAGTTGACCTTTTCCAAGCCCGGCTCTTCAAATGCATCCGGGATCAAATCGCCATCTCTGTCGGCACCACCTACTATGAAGCTGCGTTGCAGGGTACCGTCGCGGCTACTAGTCGCCGCCACCGTATACACTTGGATACCAGAACCAGCTAACTCCGAGCTGCTCACTGTAAACGACACATTAGCAGCGAATGTCTGCGATGAGTTTAGTGGCACTGAGGAGAGCAGTTCCGAGCGGCTCAGCTGCCAAGTGCGACTATCATTTTCCGAGCTTCCCGATACGGAGAAACTCACACTACGATTGCGGTCAGCAACACTCCGCACCGAGACTCCTCCCACCCACATCCGAATAACTGGCGCATAAATCGACGTGGTGCGCCGCTGGATTTCATGGTGGAGTTGATAGTTGACGCTAAGCGCTGAAGAAGTACTGCAGTTGACACCAAAAGAGCACAACGATACCCGGGCGTTGCTGTTGGCAGACAGTGTGGCCATTGCCCCATCAGTACCGTTAAGAGTAAAGGCAACTACGGTTTCCGAGCTACCCCAAGCAATCCAGGACTGGCTCCCCCCTGCCAGACCTATGCCGCTGAGGGAAAAATTGACCACATCATCATCTGTAGGCTGTTCCCCCAACAACTGTATGGACAGCAAAACTTGACCACCTAATGTCGCAGAGATGCTACCGCCAAACGACAACACGGGGAGGATATCCAAACGCCGTATGCTCTCAGCGCTGCGCGAAGACAACCAGTGCGTCCCAGACACATAGTAAGCCGTATTGGCAGCCTCGAACACACTGCTAGTTGAGGTTGAACCTAAGTAGCGACCATTACTGACATGCAATACCGCATCTTCCTCAACGGAGACACCGCTAGTAGTACTGCCAAGTAGGTTGCCCGTCTCATCTTGGAAAGAGCTGAACGCTGTCAGTGCACCTCGCGCATGTTGCGTCGGCAACCGTAGCGCAGCCGAAGGCTCAACTGTGTCGAGACGACCATAGGCGACCTCAACCACATCGGGGATGCCATCGCCATCTGTATCACTACTAGCCGTGGCTCCGTTGATGTCATAGGCATTGTTGTTGAGGTAAGCCTCCAAGGTGTCGGACAGCCCATCGCCATCTATGTCGCAGGATGATGTGGATGATGTGTTCGTGCACACCGCCAAGCCCCCGTCGGGCATGAAATCGTATTCCAGATCATCTGCCAGCCCATCGCCATCGCTGTCGGCTCTAGAAAAAGCGGCGGTTTGCAGCTGTACTGGGCTACTGTAGGCTGGGCGACCAGCGGCATCTCGCACCCCCAAGAAGACACAATAATCCGTCTCTGCGGACAAGCCATTGATCGTCCCACCGCCACCATCGCCAGAAAGTTGCACGGTGCTAAGTGTCGCAGCGCTGGAGGGGGCAGTGGCACCATCGCACACACCCGATTGGTATGCCAACCAATAGCTGGCGACCGAAGTGATGGCAGTGGCAGGCAGATCTTCTCGCGCTCGGTCACTGCCAAGCTCGCTGAACATCAATGCCGCTGAATAGGCACGCGTCTGAGCGCTGTCTTCCGTCAGACAATTGCTGGCCGTATTATCCAAATCGCCATCACAGACCGTCGGAGCCACCAGGTCGGAATTGACGGTAAATATCGCTGTAGCGCTTGAAATCCGGGACGAGCCATAACGATCACTATCCACAGCAGCGAAGACTCCTATCTCCAAGGGAGCAGTCAACACACCGGCACTCAACTCTGGGATAAAGAACTCTGCTGTAACCACCAGTTCCGTGCCTATCGCCCCCGTCGACCGGCCAGAATCCCCAGGCAACAGCACGTCGTAATTCACTCCCCCATATTGTGACGGCGCTGTACAGCTAGGAGAGCATACCAGATCGGCCTCCACGCGCACATTAGTGACCTGTGCATTTAGATCATAGACCTTAGATGGACTTGCCCCCCCCGACAGATTGAGAAGCGCAAACAGGTCATAGCGAGCCGTGAAAGCATAGGTGTTGCCATTGATCAGTTGATCGTTAGCAGTCACTACGGAGCTGGCATCACGCACCTCTGTCGACAAGAAATCGAACTCACTACCGACCACATCCATAGAGATGGTCAGGTTTGATGGCCCTACATTACCCACAGAAATAGGTGGGAGAGTGCCGTCAGTTGGAGATGTAATGTACAACTCTCTACGATGGCCTTGAGACCCTGAAACACTGCTCTCTATATACGAGCCCGCTGGTAGCGAATAAGACGAAAAATTCGTGCTGAGATCAAGTTGACTATTGGCATCCAGACCATATAACAGCATGGATAGCGCACTGACAGCAGGAATCGTACTACTGTGGAACTCAATATCCGCCGCATAATTGGGATACACCCCACTAAGTAGCGTACTCGCGGCGCTCCCCTGATCAAGAGGCTCAAGCGACAGGCGAGTCTGAGTCGCACTCACATTCATCTGAGACATCGTCATCGTCACTGTTGATGTCGACCATTGGGAACTGGCACTACCCAGCTGTGCCGCATCACTATCAACGCTTAGGCGAAAGAGCGATTGATCCACTATATCGCCGTTAGACAGCGAGCCGGGCTGGCCAGTCGGCGTGACCTCAATATCAAAATACCCCGTCTCACCATCGGCAATGCTCCATGGTGAGGAGAAGGAAAAGACCGCGGATGTACTATCTGCCAAAGGATTGCCTGAGATTATTATCTTAGGCGAGTTCATGGTTGCAATAACCTGAGCTGTGCCTAGATTGCTCGCACCTGTAGCATTGGGATAGGCAAGCAAGTCAAGCCGTAATGGCGGAAGCACAAATTGATGTGCATTTTGCCCATACACATTGTCAGCCAAATCATTCCATGGGATGGTGCGAGTACGAGAAACCGCCAGCAGATCAACAGATATGGCGGAAATTTCAGTGGCAAAACCATCGCCACCACCATCGACCACTGCCAGCAACATTGCAGATGTGCCAACAGCTCTATTAGGCACTTGAACTGGCTCCTGACGACTGACTAGCTGCAAGTCCACCTCCTGCGCTGGTTTTGCCGTAGAGAGCACTACCACTCCCTCCTGCCGTATCATCGTGCTGGCTACACCCACAGGTTGAACAGAGTGAATATCACTGAAATTAGAGAACAGCTTCGTGTCCTCTGAAATAACATCACCCACATACTGCGTAAAAAATAGAGTGCGAGCGTACTGTGGCAGGGTGTTCAAATCGCCCTGTGTCCGCAGACGCACACGCGCCAAGTCAGGAAAACTGCATCGCGCGCAGGCGAATACCCCAGATTGATTAGCAGAGCCCTGCAACCTCACTGTGTGTCGAGTTACTACGTACGGCACCGGAGTAGTACCTCCCTCATCTACGCTCACCTGAACCGTAGATGTCTCATACATGGCCGTACTCTGACCCGGTACACTGACATGTGACGAGCCAGAAAGGTTGAACAATGCAGATATATGAGGAGAAAGAAACAATCCCCCATCAAGTACATTAACTGGCGAACCTGATGAATCTGTAATATTCCAAAGTGGTGCTGGGTTGGGTGGCGCTGCTCGGTTCACCCTAACGTCGGAATAGGTGACTGGAGCAGTAGCACTAGTCGCATCATCTACACGACCTGAGCCATCCCAATCCAATTCGATGGAGGCATTATTAGACGTGTTTGGAGGAACCAACCATGTCACCACGAGACTAAAGTCCTGCAGAAGATTTAAATTGTTGGTTCCGGTGTTCAATGTAGCGTCTCCCGTATCAACTGACACATGGGTCACCCCCAGATGCACCGTGAAATCACCGTCCTCCACCACCGTAGCCTGCGATACTCTAATTGATGAATCACTAACACCAGGAACCTCGGTTGCTAGGCCGGGCAACACCTCAGAACCAGCCACAGCACTACCTTCCACGGAAATCTCCTGTTGCCAGGTAGTGGCTAGAGTGGTAGGACTCAAAGTGGCGACCGTCACCGCTCCAAGCACAGCCATCACAGCTATTGCTAGCTGGGTTGAGCGCATTAGCAACTGGTGCGTCTGAGCAAAATAGCCGCGCAGCCCATTCCCCATACCAGACTCAATACCATGCTCAATGGCTCGGAGCCGCTGCCATTGTGGCCGCAAAGGCCATGGCTGAAATCCCCGTCGTAAGAATTGCCTTATTGTTTGCAATTTCACTGCTTTTCTCCTGCGATTTTCATTTGATAGATACATCTCCTACCATGCTGTCGACCAGAGTACGTCCTCATCACGTCGCTCAATATCCAAGGCTGCTGCTCATCCCCATCCCATATCTGTAACTCTCGTAGGCGGTAACGCCATACGAATCAAGTACGAGTTGAGGCTCTAGCATGCCAAGGCCACTGACATTGCGCGATGCAATGCAAGTCTGATCTCTAGTCCGCTGGTATTCCAATGCATCTGGATTGCATCAGAATAACCCATTGACGGCTATGCTGTCAACTACGAGAGGCAAGTATTCACCCTCTCCTCATCCACCAATGCGACTATGGCGTGGGGAAATTGCCTACTACTAGCCACTGGGAAGATAAGGACATCGTAATGGCCAGTGGTCACAGCATCTGTATCTTCTACAGTTGCCCCCGACACCATTCTGTACACGATGGCGCAACCAAATGGGCATCACCCCAACAACACGAGGAGATTGATCAATAGATCGCGTGTAGACGCGGCATCACCTCTTCGAGTTGCAAATAGGGCAAGCCTAGGAGTGCCCATTCTGGATGTTGCCGCAACTGCTCTTCACTGAACTCTGTGAAGCGAGCGATCAGCAAGGCATCGTCTGCAGACGACTCCCCATCATGGCTTACATCAACAAAGGGGTGCACTTCTTGTAACCGTTGTAGCACAGTGGTTACATCAATAGTCTGCGTTACAGGCAGGTCGAGCACCAACAGCTCTGGCAATGTATTCAGCAAGAACTCTGGCAGGGTGAAATAACGTAGCAGGATCTCACCGTCCATAGCATTCTCAGCACTACTGCCATAAATGTCAAAATCAACATCAAAGCGCAGCTGTAATAAGACTAGGGTTGCAGCTAGGTCGGAGCCAATTGCCTGTACCGAGATGGCAATGGTGCCGATCAGCTCCGTGGTCACCGCCAGAGTCGCCGTCGCATCCAGCACGACATCTGCCAGCCCAACTCCCAGTGGAATCACACTGCTACCACCCTGCAGATACACCTGAGCTACATTGCTTGAGGCCGTGCTGTCATAGGACCATGCAAATGCATAACTGCCATCCACCTCTAATACACAGGGGAACGTCGCCATCTCCAGATCACAGTTGGCTTCGCCGCCTACAGCCTGAACCAATAGGGTCAACTCCTCGCCACGATCATGCTCTATATGGATATCGTCACTACGGGTTGACACCATCACCACAGCGGCGACCAAACGCTCGGCCAAGACATTGATGACCGGAGCAGTGATGACTGCCGCATCGTAGGAGAATGGGCTCAGATCAACCGTCAAGTCGAAAGTGGAGCGATCGCTCTCCGGCCAATAACGTATTGACAACGCGCCGATATGCTGTGCATTCGAGCTGGGCCTAAACACTACCGGAGCGACTAGGCGACCACGATCCACCACCACATCCAACAGATCAGCTGTCACTTGGCTGAAGTCCAGATCACGATCAATATCTCCTAATGCATTGGCTAGGTACAAGGAATAGTTGAGAGCTGCACCACCTGCCGCGCTACTCGCAGTCAGGACTGTTGAGGAAAACTCCGGCAACAAGGTCAGCTGGGAGCCGACGACATCAATGGCCACATCCACTGCGCCGGACAGTGCGCCATCTGTCACTATCAATGTCACCGTCGCGCCGTCTGCCACCCCCGACAGACTCACTGTCAATGTGTTGGTCG
>JABABF010000105.1 GCA_014238345.1 Gammaproteobacteria bacterium | reverse complement strand
GCGGCGCGGGTGGCGGCGGCCTGCGGCCATCGGGTGACACTGCTGGAGCGCCGCCGACAATTGGGCGGTTTACTGCTGTGGGCCGCAGCCGCTCAAGGGGAATATTTGGATTTTCTGTGCTATCTATTGGCAGAATTGGAGCGCGCTGGAGTGGCATTACACTGCGGCATTGATGTGGATAATGCGGAGCTACACGAGCGGCGACCGGATGTGGTGCTATGGGCAGTGGGCAATGCGCCTGTGCATGCTGAACTGCCCGTTGCTGAGGGTTCAGCTCCACTGCTGTTGGATATGGCGCAGCTATTGGAACAGCTCGATGCGGAAGTGGACTTTTCGCCGAGCGATGCGCGCAGTCAGGCCGAGGCACTGCGAGAGCGCATTGGACAATTTGGCAATGGCCCCGTTGCGGTGCTGGGCGCGGGGGCAATGGGTCTGGGGCTCGCCCGACTCTTCGCCGGTGCGGGACGTGCGGTGACCGTGTTGGAACCAGAGTCCTATCTGGGAGGTGCGCTACCAGTGGTGCGCCGCGCCCGTGATGTAGAGCAGCTGCGTGCCCTAGGGGTTTCTCTATTGCCGCAGGCGAGGATTAGCGCACTGGATGGTGCGGGTTTGCGTTACCGCTTAGGTGAAGGAGATGATGCCCAAGAGCAACACTTAGATTGTGGGCAGTTGATCGTTGCACTAGACCCTGCACCGCGCCTCTCGGCCTCGGCGCCCCATCAGCGTCCAGTGGCGGTCGACGAGCCGTGGCTAAGACTCTATGCCAGTGGTGCTAGTGTTGCACAGGCGGTGGCGGCTGCAGATGCAGCTGTGCGAAAGATTTAAGCAAGTCTGATTCATTTGCCATTCTGAGAAGACAATCGATCCATACGATCCATAGTATATTGCGGGCCGAAGATTTGATGCGCGATATTCAATCTCAGACAGCTGGAGAGTCGGTAGAGCGCATTCTTTAGATATTCCTTAAAAAAGATATCGATCTACAGCCACCGCTGGGCATTGATTGAGAGCGCTGCTTGTCGCTTAGATCGGCACATTGGTGCTGTGCTGTATCCCGTTATAATAACAGCACCATTGCATTGCCTTATGTCTCAGTTTGCTCTGTGATACCCGATGCTTATGTCTCGTATTTTATTTGGTGATAATTTGCCTCTGTTGGCGGCATTGCCGACGGGTTCGGTCAATTTGATTTATATTGACCCCCCATTTAATACTGGTGGAGAGCAGCGCCGCACACGTATCAAAGTGGTGCCAGATGCAGATGGTGATCGCACGGGCTTCCAAGGGCGGCGCTATCGCACGATTAAACTTCCCTCCAGCAGTTATATGGATTCCTATGAAGATTATTTGGGTTTTCTGAAGCCGCGCTTAGAGCAGGCGTATCGTCTGCTGGCCGATGATGGAAGTTTTTTCCTACATATTGATTATCGCGAAGCACATTACTGCAAAGTGTTGCTAGATGAAATTTTTGGACGCGCCAGTTTTATCAATGAGATCATATGGGCCTATGATTATGGGGCTCGCAGCAAGAAGCGCTGGCCAGCCAAGCATGACACCATCTTCTGGTATGCCAAAGATCCTCAGCATTACACTTTTAATTACAGTGAGATGGATCGCATCCCCTATATGGCTCCGGGGCTGGTCGGGGCACAGAAGGCCGCACGAGGCAAAACGCCTACTGATGTTTGGTGGCACACCATTGTGAGCCCCAATGGGCGGGAAAAGACCGGTTATCCGACTCAGAAACCCTTGGGTGTGCTGGAGCGCATCGTCAAGGTGCATTCGCGTCCCGGAGACCATTTGTTGGATTTCTTTGCGGGCAGTGGTAGCTTTGGCGAGGCGGCAGCCAATCACAACCGTGACTTTCAGTTGATCGACAACAATTTGGATGCATTTCGCGTGATGTTAGAGCGCTTTAATCCATACCGTATTGCCATTGAAGTGGATGGTTTGTCAGCTGTGCAAAACCGACACCTCAACCAGTTGTTTGAAAACCATATAGACAATCTCGATGAGTTTTTTGACACGGATGACTTCAACGTGGCCATGGCGCAGGGAAGACAGCATATGGCGTTGCAATTGTCGTTGCCCAAGCGACCGGAGCAGATTCAATTATTTGCTTAGCGACAGTGTGCTGTGGTTGCAGCTATGGCGCAATGGCTTGATAGAGCGCTAGCCCGAGGGTCGCCTCAAGTTTGCCCAGAGCGGCCTGTTTTTAGGGTCAATGCTGGGGGTATAGTTCCGGCAGTGCCCAGGCCGGAGGATGTGGGTTGTCTTTACTGACCGTTGCTTGCGCCTGTCGCAGGCTCTCGACGGCCTGCCACAATGTTGAGCCGTGCCAAGGCTCGGAGTCACCGAGGTGATCAGCTGCATAGAGATGTCGTTCCAAATGATCCAGTGCAGCCGCTAGAGCGGGATGGTATTGACGCAATCCCAGCAGGCTACCCCCCCCCAATTCTCGGTGATGTGCCCCCCATACTCTGAGCGCGTTCTGAGCTGCCAGTGCGTCGTTCTGCTTGCAGGCATCGCGTAGCTGCGCGAGTCGCTGTTGCTCATTGTTGGCACGCAGTTGATGTCGTCGTAGCGAGAGCCACTGGAAGCGCCGTCTCTGGTGCAATTCGCGTAGCCATAGGGAGGCGAAGAGCAACATTAGCGCACAGCTGAGCGCGGCGCTAAACATCCAGCGGCCGTTACCACGGCTTGGTGCCTCACGCTGCCACGGTGGCATTTGACTGCTATCAGGAGGTGCCGATGGCGCCTCGACCGGAGAGGCTGTTGCACTGTTGGTTACCACGACGTTGAGTGCTCCCTCTTGATCTGGCTGGCTTGGGGGGGCGGCGGATACCCACAGGATGCGCTCGGGCACTATGGCTTCCTCCCACTGTTCGCTCTCTACATTCCACCACGGCAGGCGTATCTCAGGCACCACGAGGCGACCTGCACTGATCGGGATGAGTTTGCTGTGGTATTCCCGCTTTCCGACGACGCTGTGCGGATTGATGCTGGTGTCTAGTTGATCTGGTTCCCGATAATGCCGCAGTGCCGCTACATCTAGGGCGGGTAGTTCTGGCAGTTGCGCTGCCAGCAACCCTTCGGCGCTCAGCACTAGGGTGCGGCTCAGGCTTTCTCCGACCTCAATATTGGGGTCATCAATGCCCCATTGATCACTGAGTGTGAGCGATTGTGCAGGCAACCAGATAGGGGTATCCAGTGGGCGTGGGGTGATGGTGGCTTGGACGGTATTGGCCGCCAGTATCAGTATGCGGTTGCGGTTCGAGTCACGCACATGGGCGCTCGGTGGCTCGATCTGTATTGTCCCGCTATGTTGCGGGAATAGGGCGTAGCGATGTTCGATGTATTGCTCGCCATCGCTGTTGCGTCCCTTACGTGCCCCCAGCTTGCGTAGCAGTACGTTTTCTGGGAAGGGCGGAGGATGGCTGCGCAGCAACTCGAAATTTTCCCGATAGATCAGGCGGATTGCGTAGACTAATTGAGCCTCTACGGGTGAGCGATCACGTTCCAGAATCGCTTCTAAGCGCGCCAGTACTGGCCCCTTGTCACTGCGGCGGTACTCACTCGGCGGGGGTGAGACTACCAGTGCGATCGGCTTGCTTTGCAACGACCCGTAGTGGAGAGCGGGGATCTGCAGCTTGCCAGTACGCTTAGGCTGCATCGGAATCTTCCAGTGCGCCTTCACTTGACCGTTGATATTGCGGTAACTCCCAGATGCCGTGCCGACATCAAACTTATCGACCAAGGGGTTCAGGATTAAAGGCTTTTTGATGCCGATTTGTCCGGCGACTTCGACATGCAACACGATGGTGGCACCCAGTTTGATGTGCCCGCTGTTAGGTTCAATCCAAGTGCGCATCGTCGCACCCAGCACCATGGCCGGGCTCAGTGTCAGTAGCAGAGCCATGACCACTGCGGGCCGACCTAAGCTCACCATGGATCTCGGTTGCTAGCACCTGCCGACTGCTGGCGTCGTCGGTGTTCCAAATGCAATTTGTTGCGTAGTAGCGTATTGGGCGCGCCCTCGGGCACCTGGCGTAGCCAGAGATCGGTCTCGCGCTCGCGCTCTGCTTCGCGCTGTCGCTCTAGGGCGGCCAGACGTTCCTGTGCGCTCTGCTCTTCGGCGTTGCTACCCTCATCGCCTGTTTCCGCGCCGTTGGCGAGTGCTTCTTCGGCTACTTCTGCTTCGTGCTCGGCGTTTTGTTCATCCCCTGTGGCACTACGCTCATCAGTGGCATCTTCCTCATCCGCTACGGTTTCATTGGTGGCGCCAGTCGTCTCCTCGTTGTCAGCCTGATCGGCGTCTGAATCCGTGTCGGCCAGCTGTTGTCCCTCGTCGCTGGAATCCTCTTGTTGCCCGGCTTGTCCTTCTTGAGCCTGTTGGCTGTCGGAAGATTGCTGCCCCTGGGCCCCTTCCTCCTCCGGCTGTCTTTCCTCGTTCTCCTCCGCTTGTTGTTGCACTTCGTTGCGCTCTTGTTCGGAAAGCGTACGCAGTAAGTCTAGATTGGCTTGGGCATCCTCCATATCTGGCCGTTGATCAAGGGCGCTTTGGTAGGATGCCATCGCCTCTTCGATCAAGCCTTGACGAGCCAGCGCATTGCCGCGGTTGTAGTGTGCATCGGGGGTGCCGTGTTCGCCCCACAGCGCTGCTGCTTCGTGGTGTTTTCCAGCGTGGTGTAGCGCGGTGGCACGCCATGCCGGATCGCGGAATTGTGCCGCTGCTTCGGTGGCTTGACCCTGCTCCAGCAACCGTTTGCCGCGCTGATCTGGCGAGCGCCACCAGTCGCCACCTTCCAGTGCCGCTGCAGGTGGCGCCAGCCCCCCCATAAGCGAGCCCATGAACCCCAGTGCTACCACTGCCATCCAGCCGCGGCGGAAGGCGCTCAGTGCCAGCGGCAACATCGCCAGCACCAGCACAGCACCAAATTCTTGCCAATGGTCTACCTGCCGCTCGGTAGCCTGAGTGGTCGGGGTCACTGGTCGTGAGTGTTCAAGTAGGGCTTCGATATCGCTGTTGTCTAGGGTCACTTCTCGGTACAGCCCACCAGTCTGTGCGCTCAGCTGCTGTAGTGCAGTGCGCCCTAGTCGTGGGCGCACCACTCGGCCGTTGTTATCACGCAATTGTCCGCCGTTTTTTAGAGAGACGGGAGCGCCGTGTGGCGTACCGACACCGAGAATGCCGAGTTCGATGCCAGTGCCGTCAATCAGGCGAGCAAGATGGGCAGACTTTCCGACCCGAGCGCAGCCTCCTACACTGGCCCCTCGGAGCTGCCACTGTATTTAGCCTATCACTGGCACTATT
>JABABF010000104.1 GCA_014238345.1 Gammaproteobacteria bacterium | reverse complement strand
GCCTTGGCGCTGGGCTGTCGCCTGCGCCATATCTTGGTTGACGAATTCCAAGATACTTCGCACAGTCAATTCCAGTTGTTGGAGCGTTTGGTTGCGGGCTGGGTCGAGTACAACGAGAGCAATCCCAAAGCCCCCTGCACACTGTTTGCTGTCGGCGATAGCATGCAGTCGTGCTATGCCTTTCGCAACGCCGATCCCAGATTGTTTCAACGTTTGCAAGAATATGGCATCAACGGTCTGAATTTGCAGACGGTGGAGCTCAGCACCAATTTCCGCTCTCGAGCCGAACTCGTCAATTGGGTCAACGCCTGTTTTGCGCCGCTATTTGGACAGCGCCGCCACAGTAGCCACGGGGCAGTGCCGTACTGCCAGGCAACGGCAGTAGCACACAGTGGTGAAGAGACCCCTGCCGAGGTGGGGTGTGAGCAGCTGCTGTACGGCGAAGGGCGTATGCTGGCGACTCAGCTTGAGGCTGAGCGCGCCGAGGCCGAGCGCACGCACCGCGGCCATCGCTTTGCCAATGTAATCTATCTCGCGCCGCTCCCCAAACACCAGCTCCAACCTCGCCGCGCTGTGCCACAGCAATAGCTGCACCGCCGCCAGCGCACGCCACTCAGTCTCCTCAATCGCCACCCCCGGCAGCTGCGCCATCGCCTGCAGAGGCTCGCTATCGAGCTCGCGCAACTCTGCAAGCAAATCCAACAACGCCTGCTTGTCGATAACCGCGTCGGGAGGAAAACCCATCGTGATATTCACCCGCCGCCGCCACTGCCCTTGGGCATTGAGCAACAATGCGCAGACAGCAGCCCAAACGGCGGCGGCGCGGCACTCATCCTCCACCTGTGGCGGCGATGCATGCAACAGGCGGAAACATTCCGAGCTCAGCGCCTCCGGCTCAATCGCGCTCGCCAGCGCCACCAGCACAGGAGCCGGTGCCGCGGCTCTCCTCACACCGCGCTGATGCAATGTGCGAGCCGCAGTGGCCAGCAATGGTGCCAAGCGATCTAAGACGCTACTCAGCAAGGCACGAGCAGCGGCGGCATGTTCGCGCCACAAATGTCGACGCGCATCCTCTAGTGCTGTGCGGACACGCTGCTCTTGCGAGTCGGCTCCGGCGCTACCGCGGTGGTAGGAGATCAACGGCAACCAGTGATCGCGCCGCTCCAACATATCAGCGCACAATTTCAACACCCCCTCAACATCGTTGTCCTCGCGCTCAAGTAGCAACTCCAGCGCTGTAGCTAGTTCCCCTCCCCGCTCCAGTTCATCCAGCAATAACTGCGCCGCCTCGCGCCGACAGGCTGCTTCATCAGTGCTGATAGTCATCGCCCCGCCCAGTGCCGACAGCACCGGTAGCTGGGCTGCCAACCACGCGCAGAAAGAATCGATGGTTTGCACCGCCAAGCGGCTCGGATTGTGCAATAATTCCCAACCTAGTTCGCGGTCGCGATCCAGTGCGGCACGAGCCAGCACCATGGCTTCATCCACGGCCTGCGAGCCACCCGCCTCCCACTTATCCGCCGCCGACAGGTACTGAAGTAAGCGCTCGCGCATCTCGGCCGCCGCTTTACGGGTAAAAGTAAATGCGAGGATCTCCTCTGGCTCCTGCACAGTGGCCAACAAGCGCAGAAAACGCCGCGTCAGCAGTTCGGTTTTGCCTGAGCCAGCCGGTGCCACCACACACAAAGAGCGGCGAGGATCCAAAGCACAGCGACGCGCCTTAGCATCGGTCAAGGCTTCCATCACCACCCTCGCCGCCACCCGGCTAGGAGGCCACCACCATCCCAGCCTGCGGTCAGCCAGCCAGATCTATCCTGTGGGCGGCTCGGCGATGCGACGATGCTCACGCTGTGTCCTCGCCCATCCGGCACAGTGCCGCGCAGGCACAGTGGCGACAGCTCTGCTGATCGCGTGGGCTGACCGTTGCCACCCCAGCGGCAAACTCCGCTGCCAACCCCTCCAAGACAGTGCGCCAACGCTGGAGCTGCTGCGGCCAGTCGGCTGCCTCTAGCGGTGCATCACCCCAGCTCTCGACTGCACCCAGACAGCGTAGCTCCGCTACCCGCAACTGTGCGTAGGCTAGGCCGCGCACTGGCACCGGCTCGCTCTCTGCCAACGCCAGCGCATAGAGCGGCAGCTGGGGATCTACCGGATACTCACCACCCCACAGCCGCTGTAAAGAGCCACTGATCCGCCCAGTTTTGTAATCAATAACAACCAGACTTTGCGACACCTCTCCAGCCACTAGATCAACGCGATCCAAACGCAGGCGCAACGGCACCCCGGCTAAATTTAATTCGCGGCGCTCCTCGCGTAGCCGCACCTGAAAATCCTCATCACGCTGTGATTCGACTTCGCGTAGCCAGCGCAACAACAGTGCAGAGGTGCGCCGGATTTCCAATTGCCAAAATCGTCTGCGCTCTGGCTCTCCCAAGCGACGGCGCTCAGCTTGAAGCACCTCCACCGCCCCCGACACTGCGTACTCAACCAGCGTTGCCAGCGCCTCCTCGGGGTGTTTTAGCAAGGCAGCTCGGCCACCCAGCTCGCCCCATATTCGCTCTAGTGCAGCGTGTACCAACTGAGCACGCACAGCGGAGAAGCGCAGGCGCGCAGCTGAGGGGGTGGGCATGGTGCCACGCTCGGCCTGCCAACGATGCCGCGCCATAGCACGGAACGGGCAATCGGACTGATCCCCCAGCATTGCCGCGCTGAAGGCATGTGTCGACTCAGCCAATGGTGCCGCTTGGGGCGGAGCGTATTCCTGAACCCGCTCAGCAGCCTCGCTCTGCTCGGCACACCAACCGGGCAATTCATCAGCGGATGCAACAGGCATCGGCTCCGCCATCTCATTCCACTCCTGAAACAACAAGCTGAGCCGCGCACTGTGCCCCTCACTGTCACGCTTTGCGTAGCTGAGCACCACCTCACTGGCGGCACCCAAAAAGGAATCCCTGAGGCGACGAGCATAGTCTAATTCGCGGCGATGATCGGCGCGAGGCATGCCGAGACGAGCTTGCAAACTGCGTGGCAACAGTGGGTTCGG